>JBBSHV010000076.1:0-10983 GCA_038232435.1 Gemmatimonadales bacterium
AGTCCCATCAGCCGCGTCATGACATTCATGCCGGTTCGACCCACGCGCTTCACGATGAACGGCGCCACAGCCCGTAGGCCCCATGACACGAGCATCACCGCCACGATCGCACCGTACAGGCCCACCAGCTCCCATTTGCTATCGCCGCCCTGCGCCGTGAGCGTGATCACCGTCGTGATCGATCCAGGTCCCGCCAGCGTCGGTATCCCGAGCGGGATGATTCCAACGTCCTGTTTCTGCTCGGCCTCCTGCTCCTCACTGGCCGTGATCTTGGAGCCCGTGCGCCGCGCGTTGAGCATGTCGGTCCCGATGCTCAGGAAGATGAGACCGCCGGCAATGCGGAACGCGTAAGTGGTTATTCCGAAGAAGCGCAGGATGAAGGTACCGGCCAGCCCCGAAATAACCAGCGCTATCACACCGGTGGCAACAGCGAGCCGGAGCGTCGCCGCGCGTTGCCTGTCCGTCTGGTCCGCCGTCGCCGTTACGTACAACGGCACCGCACTCAACGGGTTCACTATCGCGAGGAGCGAGGTGAACGCGAGCGTTGTAAACGCGATTGCGCTCTGACCGATCACTGTCACAATGCCTACGATATGGTGGTGATGGCGCCGAGTGCGGCGACACGCTCGCTGAGCTCTCGCGGCGTTCGCGTCCGAACCGTGATGTGCCCCAACTTTCGGCCGGGCCGCTCGCTCTTGCCGTACATGTGCACGTGCACGTCGGGGATGGCCAGGACGTGAGCGATGTCGGGTTCTTTTCCGATGATATTGAACATTGCTGAACACCCAACCGGAGCGCAGTCGCCGAGCGGCAGACCGCAGACCGCGCGTACATGATTCTCGAACTGACTCGTCTCCGCGCCCTCGATGGTCCAGTGTCCCGAGTTGTGTACCCGCGGCGCCATCTCATTGGCGACGAGCCCGAAATCGGTATCGAACAGCTCCAGCGCAAGTACGCCGACATAGTTTAGCGAATCGAGCAACGCAGTTGCATAGGCCTCCGCGGCGATCCGCTTCGCGTCGTCCATACCGGCCGCCAGCGCCATCGAACAACGCAGGATCCCGTGTCGGTGCCGGTTCTCTACTATGGGGTACACGACCCTGGTTCCATCGCTCGCGCGAACGGCGAGCACCGATAGTTCACGCGTGAACTGGACTACTCGCTCGTAGATCAGCGGCACGCCCCCTACCGCTCCCCACGCCGCGTCCGCCGCTTCGGGGGTATCGACGCGCACCTGTCCCTTGCCGTCGTACCCGAAACGGCGTGTCTTGAGAATGCCGGGCGCGCCGACGCGCGCGATCGCGGCACGTAGTTCCTCCGCTGAGTTTACCGGAGCATACGGCGCGACGGGAATCCCGAGTGATTGAAAGGTTTCCTTCTCGTGCAGCCGGTCCTGTGTCAGCATCAGCGCACCACGCGGCGGCCATACCGCGCACGATCGGGCAACGATGTCGGTTGCGCTTGCCGGTACGTTCTCGAACTCGTACGTCACAACATCCACCGACTCGGCGAAACGTGTGAGCGCCTTTTCATCGTCCCAGGCACCGAGCATTACATCTCCCACGTCCTGCGCGCTCGCGCTCGGCTCGGGAGCGAAGAAGACGAAGCGAATTCCGAGTGGAATTCCCGCGAGCGCCAACATGCGGCCCAGTTGGCCGGCGCCCATCACGCCCACGCGCATTGCTACGCGCATTCTATGCGCGCTTCCAGCTGGAACGATGCGTCGTCTCCTTCTCTATGTGCCACGTGGCTCCGGCTCGTCCAGCACGCACTGAGTCTGCTCGGCGCGGAACCGCGTCAGTGCAGCGCGAAACTCCACGTGCCTGTTCGCGACTATCGCCGCGGCGAGCAGCGCCGCGTTGATTGCCCCCGCCTTGCCGATCGCGAGCGTGGCAACGGGGATACCGGCGGGCATCTGCACGATTGAGAGAAGCGAGTCGATCCCGTGCAGCGCCTTTGATTCCACGGGCACACCCAGCACCGGCAGCATCGTCTTGGCCGCACACATTCCGGGGAGATGAGCGGCGCCGCCCGCACCGGCAATTATCACCTCGAGACCGCGCGACTCCGCCATGGAGGCGTACTCGAACAGTAGGTCCGGCGTGCGGTGCGCGCTGACAATGCGCGTCTCGAACGGCACTCCAAGTAGCGACAACGTGGATGCCGCGTGCGACATTGTTTCCCAGTCAGACTGGGACCCCATGATGACACCGACAAGAGCTTCCGTGGTTTCCGTTGGACGCCCGCTCAGGTGTACGGTGACGCGGGAAACGCCGGCGAGGTCAACGTCTGGTCGTTGAATGTTGCGTGGCACTTTGCGACAGGCGAAAAGCTCTTTCGGTGATGGGCCGTGGGGCCCGCGATCGACAGCGCCGACAGATGAGCAACGGTGCTGTACCCTACGTTGCGCTCCCAAAGGTACGCCGGATAACGTCGGCCGAGTGAGGCCATCAGCCGGTCGCGCGTGACCTTGGCGATGATGGAGGCGCATGCGATGCTGTAGCAAGTCGCGTCTCCGTCAACGATCGCCCTGTGCTCAATGCCGAGCGCGCGGATCGGCTTGCCGTCGAGAAGAACGTGGTGCGGCTCGGTGCGCAGCTTCTGTATCGCGCGGCGGATTGCCAGCGTACTCGCGTGATAGATGTTGAGCCGATCGATCTCGCGCACCGACGCCGCGCCAATTCCCCATGATAGCGCTCGCCTAAAAATTATCTCGGCCAACCGAACCCGCTCCTCGGCCCGCACGACTTTGGAGTCGGCGACACCATTGATGGTCGGAGCGTCCGGATGCATGATAATGGCACAAGCGACGACGGGGCCCGCTAAGGGGCCCCGTCCGACTTCATCAACTCCGGCGACGAGGAGCCCACCAGCGGAGCGCAACTCCCGCTCCACAGGACTCCAGCGCATCAGCCCTGAGCAGCCTGCTGCGGCGGCTGCTGCTGCTGCGCTGGCTTGATCTTGCGCTCCTTGATTCTGGTCGCCTTACCGGTAAGGCTGCGCAGATAGAACAGCTTGGCGCGCCGCACTCGGCCGCGTCGCACAACTGTTACGTCGGCGAGCATCGGCGAGTGCAGCGGGAAAATGCGCTCTACGCCGATACCGTTGCTGATCTTGCGAACTGTGAAGGTGGCTGAAACGCCAGCGCCACGACGAGCGATGCATACGCCCTCGAAGGCCTGCGTGCGCTCCTTCTCGCCCTCCCTCACCCGAACGTTCACCTTAACGGTATCGCCAGCCCGGAACGCGGGGACGTCGCTACGGAGCCACTCTTTTTGGGTTTCGCTGAAGGCGTGCATGATTGAATCTCGGTGTGTTACGGGACAGAATAGTAACATAGCGGCCGCATCCGTTCCGCGGTAGGTGCTGCCCGCCACCCGCTGTCCAAGTTGGCAGGTGCGCTATCGCTCCTGCTCCTTTTTCCACCGGGCGATCCGGGCGTGGTCACCTGACAGCAAAATTTCAGGAACCGTGTGCCCGCGGTACTCCGGTGGTCTGGTATAACTGGGTGCCGATATCCCGCGTCCGTCGTAAAAGGAATCGGTATACGCGCTCTCCAGATCGCTCATCGCGCCGGGCAGCAGCCGCGCCGTAGCGTCGATTATCGCCAGTGCGGCGACTTCGCCTCCGCTCACTACGAAGTGGCCGAGCGAGAGCTCTTCGGTGGCCAGATGATCGGCAACGCGCTGGTCCACGTCCTTGTAGTGGCCGCACAGGAGCGTCAGCTCGATCCCGGTGGCGAAGCGGACGGCATCGGCCTGCTGAAATGTGCGGCCGCGCGGCGACAGGAGAACAATCGGTGGCTGCGCGACCAGCGCTTCAACGGCCTCGAAGAACGGACCCGGCTTCATCACCATCCCCGGACCTCCGCCGTACGGGTAGTCATCCACCGTGCGGTGGCGATCATGCGTGAATTCGCGCAGATCAATCACTCGGTATTGCACCGCGCCTGCCGCGGCCGCGCGTGCAGGAATGCTCAACCCGAGCGGACCCGAGAAGAAATCGGGGAAGATGGTGATAATATTGATCGTCAGCATCGCGATCTTCAGCCCCACATCAGTCGAACAGCCCGCAGGTGCTATCGACCGTGATCACGCGCGCGTCCAGATCGACTTGCTGCACCACAGACGGACGATATGGGATGAGGATGTCGCTCGCCTTCTCCTCTCCCTTTACATCGAGCGTCAGTCCCTGCGGCATCTCGTACAGGCCGACAACTTCGCCCATTTCCCTCCCCGTCTCCGTCAGCACCCGCATGCCCATGAGATCGTGCATGAAGACCTCGTCCCCTTCCGGCGGCGTCAGTTCGCTCGCGGGAACCAGGAGATATCGCTGACGCCAAAGCTCCGCGGCGGAACGATCCGGAATCTGATCGAACTTGACCACCAGCCCCTCGCGGAACGGCTTTGCGTACTCTACCGTCAGCTCCTGGCGGCTGTCGGGATTGCGCCGGTCGGCGGGATTGGGCGCTGGGTCGCCGTCGACGGTTCCGGCGAAGAGGCGGCTGGCGTCGGCGAAGAACTTTTCGGGTTCGTCAGTCAGGAGCTCCACGGTCAGCTCGCCATTAATGCCCTGCGGCTTTCGGACGCGGCCGACGATGGCGAACTCGGACGGACTCGCAGCGTTTGGTGGGACCTGATTTGCCATACCGATAAAAATAAGGGCGACCGGAGAGGCCGCCCTTATAAATTCCGTTAAATCGTACCGGACTACTCTTCTTCGAGGCGTTCGTCCGAGATGGCGATGACGTTGCTCATGTCCGGCTGCCCTTCCAACATCGGAGTGGCCGATGCCGCCTGGGTTGAGCCGCCCTGCATGCCACCCTGCATGCCACCCTGCACGGAAGCCGGAGCCTCGCTCACGCGTCCGATGCGAGTCTCGTGGCGACGCTTGAGAACTCCGGCGCGACGCAGCAGCGAACGAACCGTGTCGCTTGGCTGCGCGCCCACGTTCATCCAGTAGTTGGCGCGCTCCTCGTTCACGTTCAAGCCACCCTCAGTCTGGCGCGGAGCGTACTGTCCGATGATCTCGATGAACTTTCCGTCGCGCGGGCTCTGCGAGTCGGCGACAACGATGCGGTAAACAGGAGCCTTCTTGCGGCCGATGCGGCGGAGACGAATACGAACCATGTAGCTACTACTCCAATTGCGGGGGTGGCGGGTCCAACACCAGGCTCCTCGCGACCGCGGAACTCCGCGGCGCGCCCGGTAGGCGTAAAGACGTCATTACGCCCGGTACAGCATAAGTAATCTAGCGGGTGCCGAACATCCCCGGCAGTGCAGGCATGCGCCCGCCGCTTCCGGGTCCGCCCGAGCCCATCTTCTTCATCATCTTTTGCATTTCGCGGAACTGTTCCAGCAGCCGGTTCACTTCCTGGATGGTCCGCCCGGAACCCTTGGCCACGCGCGACCTCCTCGCCCCGTTCAACATCGACGGGTCCTTACGCTCCGCCGGCGTCATTGACAGGATGATTGCCTCGATGTGCTTCATGCGCTTGGGGTCGGCCGTCTTCATCTGCTTCAGCATCTTGGTATTGACGCCGGGCAGCATCTTGAGAATGCCTTCCAGGGGCCCAAGCTTCTCGATCTGCTTCATCGCGGTCAGGAAGTCGCCCAGGTCCATCCCCTCCTTGCGGACCTTTTTCTCCAGCTTCTTCGCCTCGGCCTCATCGAACGCGCCTTGCGCCTTTTCTACCAGGGTGAGCACATCGCCCTGTTGCAGGATGCGGCCAGCCATGCGGTCGGGATAGAAATCCTCCAGCGCATCGGGCTTCTCGCCCACGCCGATGTACTTGATCGGCTTGTGCGTTATTCCGTAGATGGAGAGCGCCGCGCCGCCGCGCGCATCGCCGTCCATCTTGGTGAGGATCACACCAGTCACATCCAGCGCCTTGTCGAACCCTTCGGCGATGCGCACAGCGTCCTGTCCCGTCATACCGTCGGCAACGAGTAGGATCTCGGTCGGATTGATCTCGCGCTTAAGCCGCTGCAGCTCATCCATCATGCTCTCGTCGATCTGCAGTCGGCCAGCGGTATCTACAATGACTACACGGTCACGCTCGCGCTTGGCCTGCTCGATTCCCTGCTTGGCAATGCGCACAACGTCCTGCGTAGTGCGATCGGAGTACACCGGTATGTCGAGCTGCTTGCCGAGTGTTTCGAGCTGATCGATGGCTGCCGGCCGATACACGTCAGCGGCGACGAGCCGGGTTGCGCGCCCTTCCTTTTTCAGCTTGAGCGCGAGCTTGCCGGCGGTAGTCGTCTTACCGGATCCCTGGAGCCCCACCAGCATCACAACCGTGGGCGGAATGGACGAGAGCTTGAGCCCCTCGCGCCGCTCGCCCAACATCGCAGTCAACTCTTCATACACGACCTTGATGAGCTGCTGCGCCGGTGACACGGCCTTGAGCTGCGAGATGCCGACGGCCTTTTGCTCCACACGCTCGAGAAACTCGCGCGTGAGGCCAAAGGAGACGTCCGCTTCCAACAGGACGCGCCGAACCTCGCGTAGCCCGTCCTTGATATCCGATTCCGTGAGAACACCGCGCCCGCGCAGCTTGGCGAAGGTGTTCTCGAGTTTGTCACTGAGTTCTTCGAACATGCATGGAAGATAACCACCGGGATCCCGGTTGTAGGGGCGACCATCGGTCGCCCCTACAACCGGCGCGGCGGGTTGGCGTGGCGGCAGTTGCCGCGGATTCACCGACCCTGAACCCGCAGCCTACCGATCCATCGCGTCCGCGTTCACCACGGACTCGGCGATGTCGCTCAGCTTCTGGTCGGTGTCTTCCTCGTCTTCCAGGGTCTGCTGCAGCAGCTCCGCCTGATCCTGCATGCCGAGCGTGTCGGCGTAGGTGCAGACGCAACCATATCCGGCCATTTCGTAGTGTTCCACGCGCTGAGCCGCGGCGATCAGTGCCGCATCCAACACGTCCGAGTCAGAGTACTTGTTCATCACTTCATCACCTTCGGAAAGGATGCCCTGCATCCCCTTACACGTCTCGTTTCCGGCCTTCTCACCCAACTGCTGGAAGACCTGCTCCAGACGCTGCACGTGCTGCCGCGTCTGTTGCTCGTGTTCTTTGAAGGCGTCGCGCAGCTCCGGATGTGACGCCTTCTGCGCCATCTTTGGAAGTGCTTTGAGAATCTGCTGCTCGCCGCTGTACAGATCGTTGAGCTGATCGATATAGAGCTTTTTCAAGCCGTTGCTGTCCTGCATGGTATTCTCCTGTACTTGTGGGTGGGCCGGGGAGCGGGTTCGACCGGTAACCGGTTCCCAGCCACGGGGCAGACAGCGGACCGAAATGGACTAGCTGTGCCGAGCGGTCGGGCGGAAGCGTGATCTGGTCGATGGTGACCGGCTCAGGCTTCGCGGCTCGGCCCCAAGTACCACCGGCGGCGGTTCTGGGGTGGCGCCGAAATTGTGTCGAACAGTCGTGCGATTGCGCGAAGCTGTGACTGCCACTTCGTGGGCTGCCGTTCGGCGCTCGGACGCGCTACAGCTGCTCGGCGAACTCCAGCGTTCCGATTCCGGCCGCTACTCGTCCTTGTGCCGTGCGTAAGTGAGCCGCGTTTGCGGGTAACCACTCGCCACAACACGCCCTAAATTCCCGCGCATGCCCAAGCCGCAACGTAAGGAAGAAATTCTTCGCTCCGAGTTGCCACCGACACTCCCGTTGATGGCGCTCCGATCAACCATCGTGTATCCGCTCGGCACCATTGCCGTGCAGATGGGAGCGCCGGAAAATCTGGAGCTGCTGAAGGCGCATGATGAGCCCGGTCTCATTGTCGCGCTCGTCGTCGCCACCGGTGATCCGGAGGCGGACGCTGACCTGCATCGGTTTGTGGGCCGCGTAGGTGTCGCGGCTCGCATTCACGAGCGTATCAACCTGCCCGGTGACACGGTCCAGATCACGCTGCAGGGGCTCAGACGCATCATCATCGATGGGATTGTGCAGCAGACGCCATATCCCATCGCTGAAGTCAAACCGGCCAAGGAGACCGCCGCGGACTCGATCGAGGTGGATGACCTGATCACGCGCGTTGTCTCCGCGACGGAGACGCTGGCGGAGTTGATCGACCGCATTCCCGACGAGGTGCCGGCGATCCTCAAGATGAACATCTCCGATCCGGGCCGCTTCGCCGATCTCGCCGCGACCAACATGAACTTCCGCATCGCCGATCGTGACGAGGTGTTGCAGCGGCTGGACATTGGTCAACGGCTGCGTTTTCTGCTCACACGCCTGGAGCGCGAGGTAGCGCGTGCGCGAGTGGTGGAAGACGTGAAGCGCCAGACGGAGATCAAGATCGAGCAGCACCAGCGCGAGTTCTACCTGCGGCAGCAGCTTCGCGCGATTCAGTCGGAGCTGGGCGAGACCGATCCGGGCGAAAAGGAGTCGGTGCAACTGCTCAAGCGGGTGGAGGATGCAAACCTGCCCGAGCGGACGCTGGCGGAGGCAAAGCGGGAGACCGAACGGCTGCGCATGCTGTCGCCTGCGTCAAGTGAGTATCAGGTGATACGCACGTATCTCGATTGGATCCTTTCGCTACCGTGGAACGAGTGCACGGGTTCTCACCAGATCGAGCTCAAGACGGTGGAAGACGCGCTCGACTCACGTCACTACGGCCTGGGCGACGCGAAGGAGCGCATCATCGAGTATCTGGCGGTGCGTAAGCTCAAGGGCGGTGAGCAGCACGGTCCCATCCTCTGCTTCACCGGTCCTCCGGGAACGGGTAAGACCTCGCTCGGCGAGGCGATAGCGGCGGCGATCGGGCGTGAGTTCTACCGCATCTCTGTTGGTGGAGTGCGGGACGAGGCGGAGATTCGTGGACACCGGCGCACGTATGTCGGCGCGATGCCGGGGTTGATCATTCAGGCGCTGCGGCGGGTGCAGGTGCGCGACCCTGTTCTGATGATCGACGAGATCGACAAGATGGCGCACGGCGGGTCATCCGGCGATCCGACGGCGGCGATGCTGGAGGTGCTGGACCCGTCGCAGAACAAAACTTTTGTCGATCACTATCTCAATCTCCCGTTCGATCTATCTTCCGTGCTCTTCATCTGCACGGCGAACAACTTGTTCGACATTCCGCCGGCGCTGCGCGACCGCATGGAGATCATCAAGATCTCCGGCTATACGGTGGAAGAGAAAGTAGAAATTGCATGGCGTTATCTGCTGCCGCGTCTGCTGGATGAGCATGGCATCTCGGACAAGGACATCCAGTTCACGGATGAGGTACTGGGCTTCATCGCGAATCGGTACTCGCGCGAGGCTGGACTGCGCAATTTCGAGCGCAACCTCGCGTCCATCATGCGCAAGCGCGCGAGGCGGAAGGCAGACGGAGAAGAGGGCGCGTGGATCATAGATCTCGCGAGGGTGAACGAGATTCTCGGAAATCCACGCTACACGATGGAAGAGGCGGAGATGGAGCCCGAGATCGGAGCCGTTACGGGACTTGCGTGGACCGCGACGGGCGGCGACCTCATGCAGATCGAAGCGCTGCGCATGCCGGGGAGCGGCCGTCTGATCGTCACCGGCCAGCTCGGTGATGTCATGCGCGAGTCCGTGGACGCGGCGTACTCGTACGTGCGTGCCCGCGGCATTGCGCTCGGGATCGCTAACGAGGAATTCAAGGACACGGACGTGCACATCCACTTCCCCGCCGGCGCGATTCCGAAAGACGGGCCGAGCGCGGGTGCGGCGGTGACGCTGGCGATCGCGAGCGTGCTGAGCAGGCGCCCGGTACGGCGCGACCTGGCGCTCACGGGCGAGGTAACGCTGCGCGGCAAGGTGCTGGAGATCGGCGGCGTCAAGGAAAAGGTGCTCGCCGCGTACCGTGCGGGGCTGCGCGAAGTCGCGATGCCCAAGGCCAACCAAAAGGATCTGCGCGACATTCCCGAGGAAGTGCGGCAGGCGATGAGCTTCAGCTTCGTCTCCAGCATGGAAGACGTGCTGCGTCTCGCGCTGCTTCCGGCGCCGGAGTCACCGCTGCAGGACATAGCGACGGAGCCGGACGCGCCCGTGACCGAAATTGCCGAAGCCGCGTTGCAGTTAGCGCACTAAGGGCCCGTGCCGCGCCGTCGGGTGCGATGTAATGGTATCTACAACGCGCGGGCGATGCTGTAGAGAATCAGCCCGACCAGTCCGCCCACCAGCGTTCCGTTCACCCGCACGAATTGCAGATCCCGCCCGATCTGCATTTCGATGCGGCGTGACGTTTCATCCGGGTCCCACGCGCTCACGGTCTGCGCAATGAGTTGAGAGATTTCCGGCCGCGCTGCCTCGACCACCGCGAGGATCGCCTCGTCCATCCATCCCGTAATCTTCTCGGCCAGCGCTGGATCGGCGAGGACCGCGCGTGCAAAGTCGGCGATTGCGGTCTCCACCCGTCCGGTGGGCGCATCGCTCGGACGGGCGGCATAGGCAAACAGCCGCGCTTTGACGTCAGTCCACAGCGATGCCGAGAACTCACGCACGGCCGGGTGGGTGAGCAGCTCGTTCTTCATCTCCTCGGCGCGCGCAATTGTCGCGGGCGAGGTCTGCAATCGATCGATGAAGCCCGTAACCGCCTCGTCGAAACGCTTGCGCAGCGGGTGATTGGGATCGGCGCTGACCTCGGTCAGAGTGCGGCCGATTCCATCAACGACTCGATCGGAGATCTTCGAGTCCACGATTCCGGGGATCCACCACGGCGTCTGCTCGCTTACTTTTTCGCGGATGATCTCGTCGTTCTCGTCGGCGAGCTTGGCCACCAGGCGGAGCGCCTCATCGAGCAGCTCCTGGTGGCGATTACCTGCCGTGACGAGTCGCAGCACACGGCCGAGGATCGGGGCGACGCGGACAGTGCGCACACGCTCGCCGGCTGTGCGGTCGATGAAGGACTGCACGTCTTCGTCGCGCAGCACGGCTGCGCCCGCGGCGAGTGCGTGAGCCGCCGCACGAGTGACGGCGCGCGAGTGTTCGGGCTCCGCGATCCAGAGCGC
>JBBSHV010000077.1:0-10910 GCA_038232435.1 Gemmatimonadales bacterium
GCGCCCAGGTACTGAACTGGGCGTCGCCGCGATAGCTCGGCAGTGCGCGAAAAATCTGAATCCAAACCTCCTGCGCGATATCGGCCGCCAGATCGCGGTCGCCGCACAGGCGGAGCACCACGGCGTCGATGTGCGGCGCGTTCTCCATCCACAACTGCCGGAGTGCGCGCTCATCGCCGTCGATCGCCCGCTGTACGGTGATCTGGTCCGTCGTCATGCAGGTTGCTGTATTCTTGGACTCACGCCGTAACGGAAGGGTTGCCGGAATCGTCAAATATGGCAGATTGGGTTCGCTGCCGTTCCATTCCACTCGTAGTCGGTGTTTCTGTGATGCTGGCCGCCGTACTTTTTGTCGCAGTGGGAGCCATGGCCCCCACTCCTCCCGTTCGCCCCGATGCTCCCGTCACCGTAACCGCGGTGCTCGACAGCATCGGACCGGGTACGCCCGGGCTCCCCGCCGCAACCTCGGCCACCGCTGTCGGCATGTCCGCCGAACGACTGGACGCGATCAATCGGATTGTGGAACGAGGGATCAAGGCTGGAGGCTACCCCGGTGCGGCGGTGGTCGTTGGGCGGAAGGGGATGAGCGTGCTACAGAAGGGTTACGGCCGCCTCGCCTGGTCCGCTGACAGCCCCGGCGTGGACCCGGCAAGCTCCATCTATGATATCGCCTCGCTCAGTAAAGTCGTCGGCACCACCACGGCGATCATGCTGCTGTACGATCAGGGCCGCGTCTCGCTGGATGCTCCGGTGTCACGCTACCTCCCCGATTTTTCCGGAGGCGAGAAGGATTTAGTAACAGTCAGGCTCTTATTGACGCACCGCTCCGGGCTCCCCGCTGGACGCGACATATGGCGCCTGACGCACGATCCAATCGAGGCAAAGCGGATCATCCTGTCCACTCCGTTGGCCTTCCATCCGGGCCAGTACTACGAGTACTCCGACCTGGGCGCCGACGTTCTGGGAATGATCGTCGAGGCTGTATCAGCACAGCCTCTGGATGAGTTCCTGGGCGACTATGTGTTTCATCCGCTGGGGATGTACGACACCTTTTACACCCCGGCGGATTCGGTGAAGCGGCGCATTGCGCCGACGGAGATCGCCCCGCCGCGCGGCTATCCCATTCAGGGCGAAGTGCACGATGAGAACGCCTTTGCCATGGGTGGAGTGGCGGGGCACGCCGGCATTTTCTCCACGGCGGCCGACCTCTCCGTCTTTGCGCAGATGATGCTCAACGGCGGCGAGTACAAGGGCGTGCGCATCCTGGCCGAATCGACGGTGATGATGTTTACCACCCGTGCGGCCGGACATCGCGCGCTCGGATGGGACACTCCGACGGGCTCGTATGGCTCAGGGTACTATCTCAGCGGCCACGCGTTCGGCCACACCGGCTTCACTGGCACATCCATGTGGATCGACCCGGACCGCGGGATGTTCGTCATCCTGCTCACCAACCGTGTGTACGCTGCTCGCGCGCTGCACCCGCTGCAGGTGATCGCCGATGTGCGCTCCGACCTGAGCGACGCAGCGTCGCTGGCGGTCACGGACATGCCAATGGGCGAGATGGTAATGCCCGCGTCCTTCCGCGCCGACCGTGAGGTAGGGTGGAACAATCCGGAGCGTTCGAGCTCCCGCGGGGCGCGCGGCCGGGCTCGGCACTCCAAGTCGTTATCTTCCAAGCATGGACAGCGTTCAGCAAGATCCCGGACCGGGAGTAGCGCCGCGGGACGAAGCAGTGCCAAGGGGAAGTCAAGCAAATCCAGCAAGTCCTCCAAATCCAAGCGATCGCACGGGAACGCCTGAGGTCGCTACTTCGCGCGACCCCGCTGCGGCAGACGTGGTCAGTGAGGATCAGGTCAAGCTCATGCTGCGGCGCGTAAAGGATCCCGACCTTCAGCTCAACATCGTCGATCTCGGACTCGTGTACGGTGTGCGAGTGGACGGAGCCGTGGTAAACGTGGACATGACGCTCACCTCCCCTGCCTGCCCTTCCGGTCCCGAGATCATGGGCGATCTGGAAAGTCAGGTCCGCACGCTTCCGGGCGTGGAGGACGTCAAGGTGAATCTTGTGTGGGCTCCATTCTGGACGCCCGACAGGATCGAGCCAAGGGTCAGAGCCTACCTAGGGTTGTAGCTGAAGTTGTAGCTGAAGTTGTAGCACCGGGCCGGCGAAGGACGGCGCCATTGCTGGATCATGGAGCCTCGTTGGCTCTTCCCAACCTCCCGTATGCACCTTCTAACAAACGCCTGGGCATGGACGACGACCGTTCTCGTCCTCATTGTTGGCTTCGTCTACGTCTCGCTCGTGTGGCTCGTGACCGCGCCGTTTGACCCGGGGCGGTACGCCGCCGGCCGCGCATTTCGGCACATCGCGGTGGCGGCGACGTGGCTCAACCCATACTGGAGCTTCCACACGAGTGGCGTGAAGATCGACGACCCGCGCCGTCCCTATGTGGCCGTATCCAATCACGAGAGCTACGCTGACATTTTTCTCCTGTCGCATCTGCCGTGGGAGATGAAGTGGCTCGCCAAGGACACCATCTTCAGGATCCCGGTAATGGGGTGGATGATGCGCATGGCGGGTGACATCCCAATTACTCGTGGAAATCGAGCGAGCGCGAGGGAGGCCATAGAGGGATGTCGCGACCGGCTGGCCAAAAAGGTGTCGGTAATGATCTTTCCGGAAGGCACCAGATCGCGCACTGACGACTTGCTTCCGTTCAAGGACGGCGCCTTCCAACTGGCGATCGAGAGCGGTGCCCCGATCCTGCCGATCGCGGTGGCCGGCACGCGCAACGCGATGGCGAAGGGGACGTTCCAGTTCCGCCCGGCGACCGCGGTGTGCCGAGTGCTGGACCCGATCGCCACCGCCGGCCTTTCGTCGGCTGATCTTCCCGCGCTTCGTGAGCGCACGCGCCAGGTAATCGACGAGGCTCGTCGCGCGCTCCAGCGCGAGCTGGGCGGTGGGTTAGGTGGCGGGCTGGGTAGTGGAGTTGGTGGCGGGTCTCCGTCACTATCCGCGGCATCCACGGTATGATCGACGACCGGGGGATTTGATGGCATCGCCGTGGCACGGCCGTCGAGTCGCGGCAGCGGAGTGGCTACGTCGTCTAGCTGGGCAGTGGTTTTTCATGCTCGGCGTCTCCACAGTCATGCTCGGGCTGCTTGCCGCGGTGGGCGAGGCGGTGCTGGAACACGAGTCTACCCCTTTTGACGATGCCGTTCACATGTGGGTGGTCACACACGAGAACCCGGCGCTGCTGAAGCTGTTCCTCGTGATTACATGGATCGGCTCTAGCGTCCCCGTCATTGCCGCCGCGGTTGCTCTGGCGGCGTGGCTATGGCATCGCCGCGGGCGACAGATCGCGGCTGTCGTAGCAGTGGCGGCTGCCGCGGCAGCGGCGCTGGTCCTCGTCGTGAAGCAGTTGTTCCACCGCGTGAGACCACCCGGCGCGACCATATATCACATCACGACGTACTCATTCCCGAGTGGTCACTCGACCACAGCGGCAGCGATTTTTGTGACAGTGGCCTACGTGCTACGACGCGAGCGTTTAATCTCGCTCGGACTCGCGATTGGTATAGGCGTGGCCGGCCCGCTCCTGATTGGGATAAGTCGTGTGTATCTGGATGTGCACTGGGCAACCGATGTGCTCGGCGGATGGGCGGCCGGACTATTTGTGGCGGCGTCGAGCGCGGCATTGTACGATCGGCTGCGTAGCCAGCTACCGGAACCCATCGCGGTCGGGACACAGTAGGGCGCAGTCAGGCGCGCGTCCACCCCAGCCGCGCCCCAAATGGTGGCGGCGAATAAATCCCCGCCCTGCATTTACATCCCCGGAACGGGGATACCATTCCTGGTAAAGAATGACAATCCGGCGAAGGCGCCAAGGCGGGCTGCGTTGTTGCTAAAGCCGTAGCCCAGATTTCCCTCGAAACGGAAGGCCACCTGCGGGCGCCACGGAATCTTCACGCCCAGGCCGGCGCCGGCGGCAAACTCATTATCGCTCGCATCACCTGCGTGGAATCCGCTCAGACCGATGAACGGCCGAACATACGCGACCACAGTGCGGGGCCCGCTGTACACGTCCGCGGGGGCGCGGAAGTGATACAGCACACCAGCCTCAAGGTTGTACTGGAAGACACCCGACTCGTCCTGCACTTTGGTATAGCCGAGGGAGGCAGCCGGCTCGATGGACCAGCGCGAAGCGTCGCTGAGGAAAAAGCCGATTCGGGCGCGTGCCGCTGGCAGATTGATCTGGACAGACGATTGATCGCCAAGCCCGATTACCGCGCCGGCATCGATGCCGAATTCCTGGGTGCCGGCGGCGTGGGTAACGGTGCCCTGCGCCGCGGCAGGACGAGCACCGAACGCGACAACGCAGACAGCCGCGCCAAAGGCGGCCATGCTGCGCAGGCGGGCACGGTTAAACGAGAACGAAGTACTTGACTGCATAATGGCTCCTGGTCGGAGTACATGTCGAATTGCATCTCGATTATTACATCACGCGCTCCGACGTGGGCGCGCGGGCGCGGACGTCGCCTGAAACATGCCAGCGCGGTGTGTGCTTCGCGATTACTTGGACACCGGGTGCCAACAAGCCCGAGCGATATTCCGGCTAAAGCTTTGTGTCCGGCCGGACGGAAAGCGTTCACGCGCGGAAACGCTCTGCAAAGTGCTCCGCAAAGTGCTCTGCAAAGTGCTGTGCTCAACTCAATCGCGCTCCATCGGGATCCCTCCCAGGGATCCCTCGCACGACGTCCGCAAGCTCGCCGCGCGACGTGACACCCAGTTTGGCAAATATGTTGGAGAGATGAGTACTGACGGTGCGCGCTGAGATCTCGAGCAGCGCACCTATCTCGGCGTTGGACTTGTGCGTCGACACGAGCCTCGCGATCTGTATCTCCCGGCCCGTGAGCTTCTGCTCTGGAGGGAGCAGTCGTGCGGGCGGTCGTACTCCATAGTCCCGTAGCTGATCGCGTACGGCGCCCAGCTCGCCCTCTGCTCGCAGCTTCACAAACATGTCGTGCGCGCGCTTCAGCTCACGACTGGCGCCTTCCATATCGCCCAGATCCGCGAGTGCGCTACCGATCTGGCGTCGAACACGGGCCGCGTTCTCCACAAACGGGATCGCTTCCAGCCGCTCCGCCGCCGTCCGCAGGAGCGGAACCGCTCTGGATGCGTCCCCGTCGCGGAACAGCACGAGCAACGCGTCACATGCATCGGCCCAAGCGAGCCCGAGCTGGTGCTCTACCCTGTGGGCATCGTGACGCATTCGCACGCTCAACTCCTGCGCCCGATCAAAGTCTCCCATCCAGAGGGCCGCTTCTCCTACGATGGGCAGAAGCCGATGAATCGCCCAGACCACGTAGCCGGTGCGTTCGGCAATGGCGAGTCCCGCTTCTCCGACGCGGATCGCCTCGGCATACTCACGGTGGGCCAGGTGCCACGCTGCACGCGCGGTGTGCGCGGGGATGGATGCGTGTGGATTACGCAGAGCATCCACCGCGTTCGCGGCACCGGAGACATCCCACGCTTCATTAATCTCGCGTTGCGCGGTCTCGTCATCGCCACGTCCCAACCGCATCAACGCGGACCACACTAGCAGCCGGGGCAAAAGTGTACGCTGACCGAGCGAGCGAGCGAGTGGAATGGCGCGCTCCGCAATCGCCAGGCCGGCGTCCCAGTCCCCTATACCGGATGCGTGTTCGATGGACACCTCGGCTGTCCATACCGAGAGCACAGGTGATCCCAGCTCGCGCGCGATCGCATCACACGCGGTCACATGCTGTGCTACGCCCGCCGAATCGCCGGTGAGACCCGCAAGAAGCGCCATCGCCCAGTGCGCCGACCAGAGAAGTGTCGTGTCGCATGCCCGACTGGCGAGCTCGATCGCCCGCTCGCCATGGGCCCGAGCACGCGCGGCCGGACCTGTCCACGCAAATAGCAGCAGCAGTCCGCGCTCCGCCCGCGCACGAAGGGCCACGTCGTCCAGCTCGTCCGCCTGCGCGGAAGCTTGAACTAGCTCACGACATGCGTCATCATGGCAGCCCATCTCTTGCAGGCAAGCTCCTCTGGCTATGCGTAAGCGCACGCGGAGCGCGGAGGACGCCGCCTCGTTCAGTGCGTCATCGTATGCCGCAAGCGCGGCTGCGTGATTGCCGCTCCAGAACTGCACCAGTCCGAGGTGCATTGATGCGGCGGCACTCGCATCGGGGTTGCCCAGCGTGCGCTCGCGCTCGCGCACACTTACCCACAGACTTCCAGCGGCTTCATAGTTGCCCATCCTCTGCTCGGCACGGGCCAGAAGTGCCATGGCACGCCATACGGCTGCATCATCCAGATCATGACGCGATTCCAACGCGGTCGCGAGATAGTTTCGTGCCTCTACATTGGCGTAGCGCGCCAGAGCACGCTCGCCGGCCGCGAGCAGGTATGGAGCGGCCTGGCTTCGCGCCGCTGGATCGTCCGCGGCAATCAGGTGGAAAGCAATCTCCTCAATGCGGTCGGCGGCGCCCGAAGAGCTGAGAGACGTGAGCCATCTGGCGATGGACCCGTGCACTCGCTTGCGCCGCACGAGGCCCGCCTCAACCAGAGCAACGTCGCGTAGTGCAGGGTGCGTAAATTCGTAGCTCGCACCACCGCGATCGTCAGTCTCCGCCAGGATGGCGCGACTGCGCAGCTCGTCCACTGCATTCAGCAACGTCGCATCATCGCACTCGGCCACCGCTTGCAGCAGGTCATGAGTGACGCGAGCACCGGCGACCGCAGCGGTGATCATCACCCGGAGACCCACGTCCGACACTGCGCCTACGCGTGACCGGAGAAGCTCGTGCAGCGTCGCTGGCAGCGCAATAGCGTGCACGTCCCATCCATGCCATGTGCCGTTGCGCTGGTACAGTGCTCCGGTGTAAACAAGAGAGCGAAGCACCTCACGGATGAACAGCGGATTTCCTCTCGTCCATCCATACAGTACGGCGATGAACTCCGCTCGGCTCGACATCGCCACATCACCAAAGATTGTGGTCACCAGCTCAGTCGTGCTGTCGAGCGACAGCGGCTCCAGACGATGTACATCCGCCAACGCCAACGAAGTGAGGGAGCGCTGCAAGACCGATGGCCCGGACAACGTATCGTGCTCATCGGTGGTGTAGGTGCCGAGCATGACTACGTGCTCGTTACCTATATTGCGTGCGACAAAATGAATCAGCTCGAGCGATGACGCGTCGGCCCACTGCAGGTTGTCGATGATGAGCAGGAGCGGCTGGCGTGCTGCGAGTCTGGCCAGCAGTTGCGTGAAGGCCCAGAACATCCGCGCCTTTGCCTCCTCGGGCTCCGGCCGCTCGCCGGCGTGTGCGGCCGAGGACAGTGTCTCGACTGTTGGAAAGATTCCAGCGAGCACGGCCGCGTGTCCACGCGTGAGAGCCATTAACGAAGCCGCGTCGAGCGACCGCAGCATTGGGCTCATTGCATCGGACATGAGGGAGTACGGAATTCCGTGCTCGACGGCGTTGGCGCTTCCGGCAACAACCCGGAACCCTCGCGCGGTGGCACGGTCGCGTAGCTCCTGGGCAACACGGGTCTTCCCCACCCCGCTGTCCCCGGTGAGCAGGACCGTGCGCCCGCGTGAGGCCTGGGCCGCGCTGAGCGCCGCATCCAGGGTGTGAAGCAACCGCGCCCTCCCAACCAGCGGCGATTCGAGCGGCAACGCACGCGGAAGTTCAAGCGGAAGCTCACGATCATTGCGGACATCTGTCACCGTTTGTCGCATCCTCCAACGAAGTACGCGGTTGTGAGTGGCACACCGATCATGGCCACGACCTCACCGGTGCGCGCATCCGACCGGCCCAACAGGAGTGCGGTCCCACCGGCCAAAACGCTGGCCAGAGCCTCG
Source organism: Gemmatimonadales bacterium (assembly GCA_038232435.1). Classification (GTDB taxonomy): domain Bacteria; phylum Gemmatimonadota; class Gemmatimonadetes; order Gemmatimonadales; family Gemmatimonadaceae; genus Fen-1247. The sequence goes on from JBBSHV010000077.1 coordinate 7,896, forward strand.
CGCGCCCGAACGTTGCGGTGGTCGCAGCGCAGCATGCTCTCGGCCACTTCGGCTCCGACAGTAGTACCAAGAATGCTGCCGAAGGTCGCTTCGGCGAGCCGGCACCCATCGCATGGGTGAGTATCGCTGAAGGCAAAGCTGCCCGCCGAAAAGGCGCTCAGGAGCCCAATATACGCCGCCGCGGTCTTGAAGCGGGCCGGTGGCGGCGGCGCGAAGATGTCAGTGGGCGGTGGCTGCGTGGTGTCAGGCTGAATGGTGATGCCGATGCGCCGCGATTGCATACGCTGGCCCGGCAGGTCGGCCGGGAGTGCGACTACCGGAAGTGCTAGTGCGACGAGAAGTGGGACGATCGAGATCCTTTGACGCATGTGGGCTCCGTGTTGGGTTCGCCATCACGGTAGCCACCGGATACAGCAGGAACTATACGTACAGTTACGTAGAGCCACGCAGGTATACGTAGAGCGCTGTGCCACGCCACTCGCCCACGGTCACGCGCGCCGCATATAATTGGGCAGGCACTGCTTGCACGTTGCTCGCACGCTGTCCGTGCATCCTGTAACCCCGCTCCACGTCTCGAGGTTGGTAATGAAGAATCGCTCCAGGCTAGCCCTGTCCGTGCTATCGCTGTCCGCCGCTGCACTCGTCGGCTTCATGAGTATTGCGGCCATTCCCCTTCTCGCTCAACAACAACCCGTCCAACAGCAACGTGTCGCTGAGCTGGCCGGAGTGTCCACTATGGGGATGGCACGCGACACGAGCATTGCGGCCGCCCTGCGCGACATATCCACATCCAAAATCGGGCAGACCGACTCCGCGCTCGTTGCCTTCGGTACCAGGCACACCATGAGCGATACGGTGAGCACCACGCGCGGCATCGGTGCAGCGCGACGCTACCTGTACGCCAAACTCGCGGGCTACTCCAAGCAGTGCGGCGGATGTCTCCGCGTCGAGTACGACCCGGCGATGGTACCCGTTACGCGCGCGCCGAGCAAGCCCGTGGTGAATGTTGTCAATGTGCTTGCCTGGTTGCCTGGCCGTGACACCTCACGCGTGGTGGTGTTGGGCGGACACTACGACTCGTGCATTTGCAGCATCGACCGGTTCGATGCGACCTCAACTGCGCCGGGCGCTGACGACGATGGATCGGGAACGTCCGCCGTGGTGGAGTTGGCGCGTGTTTTCTCCAAACACTTCCCCAAAGGACTGGACGCTTCGGTTGTCTTTGCGACGTACGCCGGCGAGGAGCAGGGTCTCCTGGGATCGACGCACCTCGCGGAGCGACTGCACAGCGCCGGATACAAAGTGGTGGCGGGAATGACGGACGACATCGCCGGCAACGTCGAGTCCGATGACGGCCAGATCGATTCCACGACCGTGCGCGTCTTCGGAGCAGATCCGGACAACGGTCCCTCACGTGAACTGATGCGGTACGTATGGGCGCTGAGCGGACTGTACACGGGTCCGTCATTCAGTGTGCTGCCGGTGGAACGCCTGGATCGCATTCAGCGCGGCGGCGACCACATCCCATTCGCGCAGCGTGGCGATCCAGCGCTCCGATTCACTGAACGGCTGGAGAACTACAAGCGGCAACATCTCCCGACCGACGACCTGGCGCACGTCAACTTTGCTTACGTCACCAACGTCGCACGACTGAACGGCGCAACCGTAGCCGCATTGGCAATGGCGCCGCCCGCCCCGGACTCCGCGCGTGCAGTGCGCGAGACCAAGGTCAGTGGCGGGCAGAAGTGGCTGATGACGTGGAAGCCATCCCCGGGAGCGGCACGGTATGAGGTGCTGGTACGTCGCACGACGTCGCCAATCTGGGAGAAGGTGACCGACGTCGGGAACGTCACGTCGTTCCTGCTGCCGGATCAGTTGGATAATACATGGGCGGCGGTACGGGCCGTCGGGAGCAACGGGTCCCGCTCACTCGCGGCCAGTGTACCGCAACCGAGCGCGGTGACCAGGTAGCAAAGCACCAGCAACGACTTGGTGCGGATGTAGCAAGAATGTAGCGACAACGTAGCACGTGCCGTACACGCCTTGCGAACGCCTCAAGGCACGCGCCGGTACACAGGAACCTGTTCCTCCGCCTCGCCCGGATCGGAAACAACGCGCATCGTGCGAACTGAACCGGTGACGGGATCCAGCTCGAAAGTCACCAAACTCTTTCCGTCCCGGTGGTCGCGCCAGATCGCACGAAAGGTGTCGAAGTGCCAGTGCTCCAGATCGCCGATCTGCCTTGGCGCCATCGCGAATACGAGATGACCATTCTCCGTGGTCACCTTGGCTGGGCCGTACAGGCTATCGGCGTACATCCCCGCATAACGCTCAAGCGGGAGCGACGGGTGCGTGTTGGGTACACGCTTGGCTGCGCGCGCGCGCTCGTCCGCCGCTGTCACTGAATCGGCTCTCCGCTTCTCGCCCAATGTTTCGGCGCTCCAGTCCTTGGGCGGAACACCCAGATACAGATCGAATGCCTTGTACATGAGCGACTCGCGCAGCGACTGGTCTTCCAGATTGGACAGCACCACGACACCGAGTCGCTCTTCCGGGAGGAGGCCGACCATCGCGGCCATGCCCGAAAGGTTGCCGGCGTGGGACAACATCTCGCGACCGTGATAGTCGGACACGACCCAGCCGATCGCGTAGCTGCGCAGATGCGTTGCCGAGTTCAGTACGCGGTAAGCGGAATCGATGCGTACGGCGAGCTGCGGTGTGTGCGTCTCGCGGAAGTTGCGCGCGCTCACGAGTCTGCGGCCATTCACCTGTCCGCTATCGAGCTGGAAACGGAGCCACTGCGCCATATCCGCGGCACATGAGTTGATCGCGCCGGCCGCCGGAAGTGCGTCGATGTTGGTGTACGCAACAGTGCGCAGCTTGCCATCGACAATGGCGTGTGGGCTGGCGACATCGCCTGCTAACGGGAGCGTGGGGACACGCGAGTTGGTGCACGTCATCCCGAGCGGCTCGAGGATGCGCGTACGTAGCAGCTCGGTCCACGGCTTGCCGCCA
>JBBSHV010000078.1:0-10788 GCA_038232435.1 Gemmatimonadales bacterium
GCAACCACGCCCGGCACTTTCCGCACGCGCGTGAGCGCGAACTGCCAGGAGTCCATCTTGAGATCGTCGCCGTACGTGAGCACGCGCACGTCCGGACTACCGACCAGAATCTTTTCCCTGAGATCGTGCTGCAACCCATTCATCACCCCGATGATGACGATAAGCGCACTGACCCCCACCATCACTCCAGCAATGGCGATGACGCTGATGAACGACAGCAGCTTTGATCCGCGCCGGCTCCGCAGATACCGCCACGCGATCGAAAGCTCCAGACGCGTCATTCCCCTCTCACTCTGGGCGCATCGTCGGAAATAGGATGACGTCGCGGATGTGATGCGTGTTCGTTAAATACATGAGCAGACGGTCGATTCCAATCCCCACGCCCCCCGTCGGCGGCATGCCGTACTCCATGGCGCGCAGATAGTCCTCGTCCACGCCGCTCGCTTCCTCGTCACCCGCCGCTCGCAGCCGTGCCTGTGCCTCAAAGCGCTCCCGCTGATCCAGCGGATCGTTCAGCTCGCTGAAGGCGTTGGCCATCTCACGGCCGGCGGCGAACAGCTCGAACCGCTCAGTCAGCCGCGCATCACCGCGCTTCGGCTTGGCGAGCGGCGACAGCTCGGCCGGATAGTCAACGACAAATGTCGCCGTCGTGATCGTGGACTCCACCAGAGCCTGAAACAGCTCGTCAAGGAGCTTGGGCCGACTCAGCGTGTCCGCTCGCTCCACGCCAAGCGAACGAGCACGCTGCGCCAGTGCGGTTGTCTCCAGCGTCATTGCGTCCTCGCCCAGTCCTGCGTTTAACGCATCGAGCCACTCTATTCTCGGAAACGGCGTCTGCACTACAGGCACGACGTCGGCGAATCCGGCGACGCCGCGCACTGCATTCGCGGCCGCCACCATCAGTTGCTCCACAACATCCATCATTACCGTGTAGTCAGCGTACGCTTCGTAGAACTCGAGCATCGTAAACTCAGGGTTGTGTGTCCTGTCGATCCCCTCGTTTCTGAAGTCCTGGCCGATCTCGTATACCCGCTCCATCCCTCCGACAATCAGCCGCTTCAGGTACAGCTCATCGGCTATGCGCAGGAACAGTGGAGTGTCCAGTGCATTGTGATGTGTTGTGAACGGTCGTGCCGCGGCGCCGCCGTACAGCGGTTGAAGAACTGGCGTCTGCACTTCCAGATACCCGCGCCCGTCGAGGAACGCGCGAATGGCGCTGATCATCCGCGCGCGCGCAAGAAAAATCGCACGCACCTCCGGATGCACTGCCAGATCCGCGTACCGCTGGCGGTAACGTTGCTCCGGATCGCTGAAGCCCATATGCCGAACGACACTGCCGTCGTCCGCGACTTCTTCCTTGCCGAACGGCAGCGGGCGCAGCGACTTCGCGAGCACGTCAAAGCTCGTCACGCGTACCGTCGGCTCACCGGTACGCGTGCGAAACGGAACGCCACTCACGCCGACGACATCGCCGATGTCCAGCAGGTTCAACTTTGCGTACCCGTCGCCCAGATCATCGCGCCGGAAGTACAGCTGTACCCGCCCGGTTGCGTCGGCCAGATGCGCGAACGTGGTCTTGCCGTGCGCCCTGAGCGCAACCAGCCGCCCGGCGACCTTCACGTCCGCCACTTCCGCTGCATCAGCGCGGTGCGCATCACCCGGCGCGAGTGCCGCCGCCTCAGAGGCCGTGTGGCTGCGATCGAAGCTGTACGCAAACGGCTCGATTCCCTGAGCGCGCATTGCATCCAGCTTTTCGCGGCGGGCGGCCAATACAAAGTTCAGCTCCTCGCTCACGCGGCGCTTCCCCCGTTCTCAGCCTGCATCTTGAGAAAGGCTTCTATGAATGGATCAATCGCGCCGTCCATCACCTTCTGGACATCCGGGATTTTTAGCTCGGTGCGAACGTCGTTGACCATCGTATAGGGCTGGAACACATAACTGCGGATCTGGTTGCCGAAGCTCACGGAAGTCTTGGATGCGTCCACCTTTGCCTTCTCTTCTTCGCGTCGCTCCACCTCGGCCTGATACAGCTTGTTCTTGAGCATCTTCATCGCCGTCGCCTTGTTCTTGAACTGCGACCGTTCCGCCTGCGATGCGGCGACGGTGCCGGTTGGCACGTGTGTGATGCGGACGGCGGAACTGGTCTTGTTCACGTGCTGGCCACCAGCACCGGAAGCGCGATACACATCGATGCGCAGATCCTCCTCGCGGATCTCGATGTTGATCTCTTCGTCGATCACCGGATACACGAACACCGACGCGAAGCTGGTGTGGCGTCGAGCATTGGCGTCGAAAGGTGAGATGCGAACGAGACGGTGCACACCCGCCTCGGGGCGAAGGAAACCGTACGCGTAGTCACCGCTGATTTCGAGAAACGCGCCCTTAATTCCCGCTTCCTCGCCCTGGCTCACGTCCAGGACCTCGACGCCGAATCCTTTTCGCTCAGCCCACCGGGTATACATGCGCATCAACATCTCAGCCCAATCCTGAGCTTCCGTTCCACCGGCTCCGGCGGCTATCTCCAGCTGCGCATGACGAAAGTCGTCCTCACCGCGCAGGAGAGATCGGAGTTCGAACGCATCCAGAACGCTTTCGATCGCCTCCAGCTCCGCATCCAGATCCGTCTGCATCTCTGTATCGGGCGACTCGATGAGCATTTCGCTCAGCTCGCGCGCGCTCGTGACGCGCTCGTCGAGCGCGTGGAACGGCTCTACCCAGACTCTGAGCAACTTGGTCTGTTGAACGACATCCTGGGCTGTCTCCTGATCATCCCAGAAGCCAGCGCCCGTCATCCGGGCCTCGAGCGCGATCAGGCGCTCGTGTTGACCGTCGATGTCAAAGATACCTCCGCAGTTCCGCGAGCCGTTCCGTGGCGCGCTCGATCAAGCGCACCCGTTCATGATCTAACATTGGACTTGTGAACTCGTTGAGCTAGAACAGCTTCTTGCCGCTGGCAAGCACGTCGTTGAGAGCGTCCTGAAAGTGCGTCGTGGAGCCCGCGAACTCACGCCCGACCTGATCGACGTACTCCTCATAACTCTTCTTGATCTCATCCCGGAAGAGCGTTTTGAGTGTGCCGTCACGCAGCCCTTCAGCATGTCGCGCGGGGTGATACGCAACAATGTCGGACACAAGCGCGCGCGCGAGCCGCTTCGCTCGAAGCGCCGGATCTCGCGCCAGGAAGGGATTGATGGGCCGGCGCTGTGCACCAGACGCTGGCTGCGGCACGGCGGGCGGTGAAGCCTCCGCCCAGCTTGAGGTGGCAGTCTCCGCCATTGGCTGCTCTTGCGGCTGCGACTCGGCCGGTGTTTGTGCCGCCCGTTCCTCGGGCGCCTCTTCCTGCGGTACCTCTTCCTGCGGTACCTCTTCCTGCGGTACCTCTTCCTGCGGTACCTCTTCCTGCTGCGGTTCTACATCCTGCTCCGCCTGCGGCTGGGCTGCCGGTTCCGGGATTTCCTGGTCTGGTTGCGCTTGCTGAGACGGTGCCTGGCCCGACGGAGCGCTCTCTGGCTCATCCGGCCGCGTAGCCGGCACAGGATGGTTAGTTACGGCAGTCTGCGGCACTTCGGAAACGGCCTGATCTTCGGGATGCGGCGACGTAGCTTCGGGGGCCATCGGCTGCGCATTCCGATCAGTCTGTCCCTGCTCCGATTGCCGCTCCTGCGGTTGCTCCTGCGGTTGCTCCTGCGGTTGCTCCTGCGGTTGCTCCTGCTGCTGCGGGTCGTCCTGCGCCGATGGCGGAGCCGGCACCGTGATCACTGACGCGCATACTGAGCAGCGCGCCCGGACACCGTCGGCCGGTACCTTGCGCGGGTCCAGTTCGAATTCTGTCAGGCAGGAAGAGCACTGCACCATCATTGGCGTCATTTCCGGGCACCAGTATCGGTCAACTGCGAGGACTGCGGCATCTGCGGTCGATCATCCATTCGGCGGTCCACCGCGTAGACCGACCCTGGGAGCGTTTTCGCGTACGTCTTCATCTCCGTTGCGAGTACGCTCACCGCAACCGAGTTCGCGAACACGCGTCGTTCGTTCGTCACAACTCCGATCGATAGGGTCATCAACGGAACGCGGTGAAGTTGGCCGCGCCGATCCTTTCCGAAAAAATAACCGGCGCGACGATCGTGCTCGGAATACTGGTAAGCGATGAGTGTGTCAAATGTTTGTACGATCTCGCTGCATACTTCGTCCACCTTGCCGCGCGGAATGAGAAAGATAAAGTCGTCTCCGCCAATGTGCCCCACAAATCCGTCATCGCCGCACATGCCGCGCACCGAATCGTGCAGCAGCATCGCCAGCAAGCGGATGACACGGTCGCCCTCGACGTAGCTGTACCGATCGTTGAATTCCTTAAAGTGATCCAGGTCGGCGTAGCATACAGCCGTAGGCGATTCCAACCGCGCTTGAATCGCAGCCAAGATTGCCGGCGCACCTGGCAGCCGAGTGGATGGATGCACGGTGGTGTCCCGATCGGACCGCGCAACCAATGCGGTGAGCCGAGTGCCGGCTTCAGCAGGGTCCATCGCTGACGTCACCGCGTCGTCCGCGCAGGCCTCCAGCGCGTCGATGACGCCACGCGTGCTATCGGGCGCGACGAAGGCGAGCGGGACAACGCCGGTATAGGGGTCATTCTTCACTCTGCGGCAAGTCGCCAGCGCAGCCACGTTATCGCCTCTTCCATCAATCATGATCATCCGAGGCCGCGAGCGCAGCGCATGCAGCATGAGCTGGTCCACGGAAGCCACAGAGATGACCGTGACGGGCTGGCGCGCCAACCAGTCGGCGGCCGCCGGCGGAAGCGGACGCGCGGCTTCCGAGTCCTGCAGAAGAAGCGCGATTGGTGGGGGCGAGTAGTCCGTCATCTCGTTGTGTGGAAGATAACCGCGCGGGCAAAGCCGGCGCAGTGGTCCATCACCACAAGTATCGGAGCGAGAAGTACGCCGGCGAGCCACCGTTGTCGGTGCTCCCCGTGAGCCCTCCACCGGATGAGAGACCGGAAGAGCCGACAACAAATGTGGTCGCGAGGTCAAAGACGAGCTTGCCGGAAGAAAGTCCCACGCCAATCGAAGCACGGGAGCCATTCACGACATCGCGGATGAACCCCGCCCGTACGTGCAGCCGCTGATCTAGGACCACGTCGGTCCCGACGCGGGCAGTCGCGCTGTCCAGACTCGTGGTAGTAACCACGCCGATCGCCGCGTGCACCTGGACGTGGCTGGTGCGTCGCTCGATAGCCTGAATCCGGTAGTCACCGCCGACGTCGAAGCGCGCGGGGCTGAACTCTCCGCGGGCGATTCTGAGATGTCTCGCCGCGGCCCCTATCGTGATCGGAACATCGGTGAATCGAAGCTGCGCTCCCAGATCCGCTCCGCTCGCGCTGGAGCTTTCGTCGGGAAGATTGGTGCATATGCCGGAGCAGCGGATGCTCGCGTTCACATGCTTCAGGGTCAGTCCGAGCGCGATAAGCGGAATCGGCGATACGGCGTACGTGAGTCCCACCGCATAATCGGTGGGACTGATGACGCCTAGCTGTTCCCCATTGTCGCCCGTCGCGGTCTGCGTGCCGAAATCCAAGACGTTGAGCGACACACCGAAGGTTCCCACGCGCCGAGTGGGAAGCACGATCGCGAGTGCGTTCCCCTGCCCCGGCGCTGTCTGGGAATGATGAATGGCGACCTCGTGCTCGCCCGTGTCCACTATCGCGGACGGGTTCCACCACAACTCATCACTACCGCCACGCTGGGCTACGACGGTCTCCCCCATGCCCACCGCGCGCGCACCTACGGGAAGAAGCAGAAATACCCCCTCTCCTCCAGTCTGCGCCGAAGCCTCTCTCGCTGCCGAGAGTGAGCCAAATGCGAGCGACACGACCGCCAGCGCGAAGCCGCTGAGACGCCTCCCGTGCAACGCAAGCAGTGCCATGCTATAGCGGCGCGGCCTCATCAATGAGCATTATGGGAATTCCGTCCCGAATGGGATAGCGTAGCTTGTCCCGCTGACAAATGAGCGAGTCCTCGCTCTCTCGGTACTCCAGCGGCCCCTTACACTTGGGGCAAACCAGAATCTGGAGCAGCTGTGGTGCTAGTGGCATGGTGCTACCGACATAATTCTTCCCAATTGAGACAGGTCACTGAGGCGGATTGTACCCGAAGCGGCGAAGTGCCGCTGCGTCCTTCCTCCAATTCTGCAACACTTTCACCCAAAGATCGAGATACACGCTCTCACCGATGAGCGTCTCGATCTTTTTCCGGGCCGCGGTACCGAGAGATCTGATGCGCTTTCCTTTCTCCCCGATGAGAATGCGCCGCTGACTGTCGCGCTCTACGTACAGCACCGCGCGAATGTACACCGGCGACTTCCCTTCTCGAAATTCCTCAATTGCGCAGGCCACGCTGTACGGCACCTCAGCCCCAAGTTGCTCCAGCGCGGTCTCACGAATAAGCTCCGCCGCGAAGAACCGGACCGACTGAGTGCTGACGTCATCGGCCGGGTACAGGAACGGACTCTCTGGAAGTCTCTGCTGGATCGCGGAAATCAGCGCCGGGATACCGTCACCGTTGAGCGCTGACATGAAAATGGCATCCGGGAGCTCGGCCGCGAGCCTTTCGCGGTCGTGGGACGTGAGCAGATCCACCTTGTTCAGTGCAAGGATCAGGGGTGCCGATGGTTGCTGGGCCAGTCCGGCGGCTTGGGCCAACGAAGCCGGCGCGCCATCACGCGCATCGGCCACATACGCGATCACGTCCGCGTCAGAAAGGGCGCCGATCGCCGCGCCGCGCATGGCCGCCTGTAGCGGGTAACCGGGATCCATGAGTCCCGGGGTATCCGCGATGATCATCTGCGTATCGTTATCGGTACGAATGCCAACGATGCGATCGCGGGTGGACTGCGGTTTCTCGCTCGTAATGCTGAGCTTCTGTCCCACCAGCCGATTGAGGAGCGTCGACTTCCCCGCGTTCGGCTTACCCGCAACCGTGACGATACCCGCCCGAGTCACGACGGGCTCAGGACCGGGCATATTGAGCGACGACTTCAGTACCGCGTTGAGAGAGCACGGAAAGTATGGACCGCATGGACAGCATGGACAGCATCAACACGGATCAGCAAAAGCGACGGGATGGAATCCCACCCGCGATTGGATGTGCGGAGCAGGTAGATAGGTAGATAGTTAGAAACGCAAAAGGGCGTCCAGAATCTGGACGCCCTTTTGATAAGGTGCCGGCGACGGCCTACTCTCCCGCGACCTCACGGTCGGAGTACCATCGGCGCTGCAGGGCTTAACGCTCGTGTTCGGAACGGGAACGGGTGTGGCCCCTGCGCTCTAGTCGCCAGCGATTAGAGAAGAACAGGAATGTGATAGTGATTGTGAGCTAAGAATCTACAATTTTGTAAGATCGCAGTTTCTCCGCTATAGTCGTGACTTTTAGAGTCACTGGCAGCCCGAAGGATCAAGATCGATCGGGTTGCTCGAGCCCTTTCGGGCCCATATTTGGAGTCAAGCCTCTCGGGCGATGAGGATCGCTTCGCTCGGAATGGCTTGCACCACTTCCACGTGCGACCTCTCGACGGGGTAGTCTTCCCCGGCCCTTACGCCCTCTTAAAGAGGGAGGGAGAGTTCATCTTGGGGGGCATTTCCCACTTAGATGCGTTCAGCGGTTCTCGCCACCAGTCATCGCTACCCGGCGCTGCAACTGGCGTCACAGCCGGTACACGAGCGGACTGTCCGACCCGGTCCTCTCGTACTAGGGTCCGCACCCCTCAACTCTCCAACGCCCGCAGCGGATACAGACCAAACTGTCTCACGACGTTTTGAACCCAGCTCATGTACCACTTTAACCGGCGAACAGCCGGACCCTTGGGACCTGCTCCAGCCCCAGGATGTGATAAGCCGACATCGAGGTGCCAAACCGCGCCGTCGATGTGAACTCTCGGGCGCGATAAGCCTGTTATCCCCGGCGTACCTTTTATCCGTTGCGCGATAGCTCGCCCACGCGAGGCTACCGGATCACTACGGCCCACTTTCGTGCCGGCTCGACCTGTCGGTCTCACCGTCAGGCTCCCTTATGCCGTTACACTCTTCAAGCGCGAGTACCGACCGCGCTGAGGGAACCTTCGCGCGCCTCCGTTACTCTTTCGGAGGCGACCGCCCCAGTCAAACTGCCCACCTGCCACGGTCCCAGATAGGGTTTTCCTACCGTGGTGAGGGCGTCGCACAACACAGGGTGGTATTTCACTGATGACTCCGCCCAAGCTAGCGCCTAGGCCTCATCGTCTCCCACCTATGCTACACAGTGAAGTGCAACGACCAATGGCAAGCTACAGTAAAGGTGCACGGGGTCTTTTTGTCCTGCTGCGGGGACTCGGAATCCTCACCGAGACTGCAATTTCGCCGAGCACGTGGTCGAGACAGTGCTCAAGTCGTTACGCCATTCGTGCAGGTCGGAACTTACCCGACAAGGAATTTCGCTACCTTAGGACCGTTATAGTTACGGCCGCCGTTTACCGGGGCTTCGGCTTAAGGCTTCGAGCAGCAAGCTGCCCTAACCTCTCCCCTTAACCTTCCGGCACCGGGCAGGCGTCAGTGTGTATACGGCGCCTTGTGCGGCTTGGCACACACCTGTGTTTTTGCTAAACAGTCGCTTGAGCCGATTATCTGCGACCTCAACGAGCCATCACAGTAAATATGATGACCAACTGAGGCATCCCTTATTCCGAAGTTACGGGATCATTATGCCGAGTTCCTTGACCGCGTTTCACTCGTTCACCTTAGGCTACTCGCCTTACCCACCTGTGTCGGTTTACGGTACGGACGCCTGACCAACTCCCCATCCCAGCTTTTCTTGCATGTCGACTCCACAGCACTCGAATCCGGGTTTCCCCGTCATCTTGCCCCCCGCCTCGATTGCTCTACACGGGTGGACGGTCAATCCACAAAACCGCTGCCACTTTGTTCCACGGTCCCTGGGTGGGTGATAACGTCTGTCAGACGGCGCAGGAATTTTAACCTGCTGTCCATCGGCTACGCCTCTGGGGCCTCGCCTTAGGTTCCGCCTCACCCTGCGCTGATTGCCATGGCGCAGGAATCCTTGGGTTTTCGGTGTCAAAGGTTTTCACTTTGATTTGCGCGTACTCATTCCGGCATCCTCACTTCCCAACGCTCCACGGCTCGTTTCCACGACCGCTTCACTGCAGATGGGAACGCTCTCCTACCCCTCATACATAGTATGAAGGCCAAGCTTCGGCGGGCCGCTTAATCCCGACCATTCTCGGCGCACACTCGCTGGACTGGTGAGCTATTACGCACTCTTTGAAGGAATGGCTGCTTCTAAGCCAACCTCCCAGTTGTCAATGCAAATGCACATCCTTCGCTATACTTAGCGGCCACTTTGGGGCCTTAGCTGTGGCTCTGGGTTCTTTCCCTCTCGCCGCCGGACATTATCGCTCGGCGACTGCCTCCCGAGATACATTAGGCAGCCATTCGGAGTTTGGTTGGGGTTGGTACCGGCTTATGCCAGCCCGCGCCCATCCAGTCGCTCTACCTGCTGCTAACAATTCCTCGAGGCTCTACCTCAATAGATTTCGGAGAGAACCAGCTATCTCCAGGCTTGATTGGCCTTTCACCCCTACCCACACGTCATCCGAACGGTTTTCAACCCGTACCGGTTCGGGCCTCCACTCAGTGTTACCTGAGCTTCACCCTGCACATGGGTAGATCGCCCTGGCTTCGGGTCTACCCCCTGGAACTTCAAACGCCCTCGTTACAGGACTCGCTTTCGCTGTGGCTCCGTGCCATAGACACTTAGCCGCGCTCCAGAGGAGTAACTCGCCGGATCATAATGCAAAAGGCACGCAGTCAGTCGTCACGCAGGATTGCTCCCACGCCAACCTCCTACCGCTTGTAAGCGTATGGTTTCAGGAACTATTTCACTCCCCGCACTGGGGTGCTTTTCACCTGTCCCTCACGGTACTCGTCCACTATCGGTCACACAAGAGTCTTTAGCCTTGGAGGGTGGTCCCCCCAGCTTCACGCCCGATTCCTCGGCATTCGGGCGCTACTCAGGAACACTGCTACCTTATCGTCTCATACTTCACGTACCGGGCTGTCACCGTCTATGGCGCGCCGTTCCAGGCGACTTCTGCTGTAATTCAGATAAAGCGTCCGCAGGTCCTACAACCCCGCATCCCCAAAGGGATCCGGTTTGGGCTAAGTCCGTTTCGCTCGCCGCTACTCAGGACATCTCGGTTGATTTCTCTTTCCTCCCGGTACTTAGATGTTTCAGTTCCCAGGGTTCGCTCTCCTTATAGGAGTGACGGTCATCGCTGACCGCCGGGTTGCCCCATTCGGCAATCCGGGGTTACGGATATGTGCTCCTAGCCCCGGCTTATCGCAGCTTATCGCGGCCTTCATCGCCTTTGTGTGCCCAGGCATCCCCCATACGCTCTCATTCGCTTGACATCCATTAGAGGTCAAGCGGAAAAACTTACAATACGCGCGATCTTACGAGTGATACAATCGTCAAACAGCAGCCCGCGAGCCTAAGCTCGAAGCTACCAAATCGATCGAAATTGAATCACGATGTAGATTCGTTATCCCACAATCACTACCACTTTCCGTTTTCAAATAGCTTGTCTCTCGTTTAGCGCGAGAGCGTCGCAAAATATTAAAGTTGAGATCTGGATGTGCAAGGCCAGCGACTTCCATTGAGGACTTTCGTTAGAGGCCAAGCTAAAGCGTGGCCCTACGTACTCGTCGCTCCGGTAAGGAGGTGATCCAGCCGCAGGTTCCCC
>JBBSHV010000079.1:0-10695 GCA_038232435.1 Gemmatimonadales bacterium
ACCGGGCGGCGCACCTCCGGAACGGCGATCACGGACTCGCCGCGCAGATACCGTCCGGTGATGGACGCGGGGTCGTTCATCACCTGCTGCACCGTACCCTCGGCGATGACAAAGCCACCGTGCTTACCGGCACCGGGCCCCAGATCGATGAGATGATCGGCGGCGAGCATCGTCTCCTCGTCGTGCTCAACGACGATTACCGTGTTGCCCAGATCGCGCAGATGGCGCAACGTTGCAAGCAACCGCGCGTTGTCGCGCTGATGCAGGCCGATGGACGGCTCATCCAGAATGTACAGAACGCCGACCAGGCGCGAGCCGATCTGCGTCGCCAGACGGATGCGTTGCGCCTCGCCACCAGATAGTGACTCGGCTGCTCTGCCGAGCGTGAGATAATCGAGACCGACGTCGACGAGAAAACGAAGCCGCTCGCGCACTTCCTTGAGGATCGGTCCGGCGATGTCGGGATCCAGGCCGGGAGAATCTTCCGTTCGCAGTAAGACGTCGGCGAAAAACGCCACAGATTCGCCGATGGACAGTGCGACCAGATCGCCAATGTTCATTCCGGCGATCGTCACGGCGAGCGACTCGGGCTTGAGACGCCGACCGCCGCACGCCGTGCATGGGAGCGCGGTCATGAACTGCTCCAGGTCCAGTCGCACCGCGTCCGATTCGGTTTCATCGTAACGACGCTGCACGTTCGCTACGATTCCTTCCCACTTTGCGTCGCCGGTGCTCTTCACGCCACGCTTGCCGCTGCTACCATACAACAGAGCGTCGCGCGTCCTCTGCGGCAGATCGCCCCACGCGGTATCAAGATTGAAGTCCAGCTCGCGAGCGAGCCCCGGCAGAATGTTGCGGCGGAGATATCCGTCCGGCTCACCCCATGGGCGAATCACCCCTTCGGGAATCGTAAGGCTCGGATCACCCAGAATGAGTGCCTCGCTCACTTCCCTACGAGTGCCCAAGCCGCCGCACTTGGCGCACGCGCCGAACGGAGAATTGAACGAGAACTGGCGCGGTTCCAACTCGGCCAACGATGTGCCACAGACTGGACAGCCGTATTTCTCGGAGAAGATGTTCAGCGAATTGTCGTCGTAGCGCTTCACCTCGACCAGACCATCGGCGAGCTTGAGCGCTGTCTCCATCGAATCTGTCATACGCGATCGGTCGTCCTGCCTGACGACGAGGCGATCGACAACGATGGAAATGCTGTGGTTCAGCTTCCTGTTAAGCTTGGGCGGCGAGGCAAGCTCGATCAGCTCACCGTCAACGACGGCGCGCACGAAGCCCTGCTTGCGCGCGAATTCGAACAGATCGCGGAACTCGCCCTTTCGCTCGCGCACCAGCGGAGCAAGTACTTCGATCCGCGTGTCCGACGGCCACTGCAGGACGGTGGAGGCAATCTGGGCCGCACTCTGCCGCTCGACCGGACGGTCGCAGTCCGGGCAATGCGGCGTACCGGCGCGTGCGTACAACAGGCGCAGGTAGTCGTAGATCTCCGTTACCGTTCCAACCGTGGAGCGCGGATTGTGGCCGGCCGTCTTCTGCTCGATGGAGATCGCCGGGGACAACCCCTCGATTGAGTCGACGTCGGGCTTTTCCATGAGTCCCAGAAACTGCCTGGCATAGGCGGACAGTGACTCGACGTAGCGGCGCTGCCCCTCGGCGTAAATAGTGTCGAAGGCAAGCGAGGATTTGCCCGAACCCGACAACCCGGTGATCACGGTCAGCTTGTCGCGCGGGATGGTGACGTTTACATCGCGCAGATTGTGTTCGCGCGCACCCCTGACAATCAGTGCTTCTTCGGCCATAGCCTCTAAAGCTAACGGGCTTACGGGTTAAATTCGGGCATGCCACATGCCGACGCCGTAGTGATCCTCACCACCGTGGGGACAGAGGAAGATGCCGACCGGTTGATTCGCGCGCTGCTGGAACGGCGCCTGATCGCCTGCGGGACGATGCTCCCCAAGTCCCGCTCGATCTACCGGTGGGAAGACAAAATCGCCGAGGAGATCGAGGTCACCATTATCCTCAAAACCCGTTCAGCCTGCTTGGACGCACTCGAACAGTCGTTCGAATTGCTCCATCCGTATACGCTTCCCGAGCTGTTGGTGCTGCCCGTCGCCGCCGGTCTTCCCAAGTATCTAAACTGGATCGCGGGCGAAACGGGACTGGCCATCGCGTGAAGCGCTGGTGGATTGCTGCTACCGCCATGGGGGTGTGGGTTGCGGCGCTGCTGCTGTTGTGGCATCGCCGCACAGCAATTCCGCCGGCGGAACGGCTGGCGATGGGCGCCATGCATCTGGCGCCAGTCACGTACTACTACGCGCTGTTTCAGGGCGGTAACAAAATCGGCGTTGCCTCCTCGGCCGTCGACACGTCCAATCGTACGATGCGTGTAACGGATATTGTGAGTGCTCGGACGGTGGTGTACGGCGACAGCCAGACGGTTAGCGGTTCATCGACAGCGTATCTCACGCGCGGCTTCGCGTTGGACAGCTTTGCGCTGGCATTGGGCGGCGATCAGGGGCCGTTCCGGCTTACCGGAGTGCCAAAGGGAAGAGCCGGCGTGACGCTTCCAACTCTTGCGCCGATGGCGCTCATGCTGAGTGGCGATGCGACAGTGGGTCGGGCAGGAATGTACTGGGTATTTAATCCGTTGTCGCAGCGCGTCGAACTCACAACTTTGAGGATTACGGCCGAGTCGCTGCTGACGGTGGTCGACAGTGCCCGGTACGATTCGGTTCGGAAGGCTTGGTTGCCCGCGCGGAGCGACACCGTGCGCGCCTGGGCCATTTCGACGCCGACCGCGAGTCTCAACGCCTGGGTGGATGCCGATGGACGCATTGTCAGCGCGAGTGAGCCAGGCGGTCTCTCCATAACCCGAACCGCGTACGAGATAGCCACCGCGAAGTCACCGGGAATGACGCCTGGCACAACACGAGCAACGACACGTCGTAGAGTTCGCGCTGAGGCGCCTTCCGTCGCCGGAAACAACGCGCGATGATTCGTCTCTCCCGACTTACCAAGCGGTACGGTGACTTCACAGCGGTGGCCGGTGTCGACCTCGTGGTTCCCCGGGGTGAGCTGTTCGGATTTCTAGGTCCGAATGGCGCTGGCAAGACGACAACGTTGCGGATGATTGCCGGCATTCTTCAGCCGTCATCAGGAACGGTCGAGATTGCGGGGATCGATCTAGCTAAGGACCCCATGGCTGCAAAGTCAAAGCTGGGTTTCATCCCGGACCGGCCGTTCATTTACGAGAAGCTCACCGGGGCGGAGTTCCTCCGATTTGTCGCGGGACTGTATCGCCAGAGCGGAGCTGACATCGAGCGGCGCGGCGACGAGCTGTTGGCACTGTTCGATCTGGGCGAGTGGAAAAATGAGTTGGTGGAGAGTTACAGCCACGGTATGCGGCAGAAGCTCATAATCGCGAGCGCGTTCGTGCACAGGCCAGAGGTGATCGTGGTGGACGAGCCGATGGTGGGGCTGGACCCCAAGGCAGCGAGGCTGCTCAAGGAGCTCTTCCGCGAATACGTCTCGCGCGGCAACACGATCATGATGTCGACACACACTCTCGAAGTCGCGGAGACGCTGTGCGATCGGATAGCAATCGTCCAGAAGGGCACGATCCGCGCACTCGGCACCATGGAGGAGCTTCGCGCCAACGCCAGGTCCGGCGCGGATTTGGAGGAGATATTCCTGCGATTGACCGGCGAGTCGGGTGCGCGCACTGCGGTGCAGGTTCTGGATGCATGAGTGTATGCTTGAGCGGGTGCTTGATTGGCGTAGCGCCGCATGACACCCGCCGCTCTGCTGCACATCCTCGGTCCCAAGTTGCAGACCGTGCGCGCACGCGGACGACATGGCGCGCGCGGGAGGACCGGACGTGTTGTTCTGTTCGTCGGCATCGGAGCACTGTTCTGGGCTTTCATATTTGGGATCGTCTTCCGCCTCCTCTCCTACTTCAAGAACGTTCCAGAGATCGGTACGCTGTTGGCGGCCAAATTGTTGGGCCTTGTACTACTCAGCTTTTTCGGGTTGCTGCTTCTGTCCAACATCATCACCGCGCTGTCGACCTTCTTTCTTGCGCGCGATCTGGATCTGTTAGTGGGATCACCGGCGGACTGGCTCGCGGTGTACGGCGCGAAGCTGATCGAGACCACGGTAAACTCGAGCTGGATGGTACTGTTGATGGCCGCGCCGATCTTCACGGCGTACGGAATCGCGTACGATGGAGGGTGGTGGTATCCGCTCGTCGCGCTCGCGGCGATCGTTCCCTTCCTCATCATCCCCGCCGCGGTCGGTACGGCGTTCACCCTCCTGTTGGTGAACATATTTCCCGCCCGGCGAACGCGCGAAGTTCTCAGCATAATCACGATCGTGTCGGCGGGCGGCATCGTGCTGGCGTTCCGCCTGCTTCGTCCAGAACGGCTGATACGACCGGAGGGGTTTCGCTCGCTGGTGGATTTTCTTGCCGTGCTGCGTACGCCGACATCACCACTGTTGCCGAGCGAGTGGGTACAGTCCGGAGTGGTGGGGTGGCTCACGTATGAGGGAGATCCGCTGTCGTTCGTGCTGCTCTGGTCCACTGCAGCGGCGCTTGTGGTGTTCGGTGCGCTGATTCACCGCGCGCTTTATGCTCGCGCCTTCAGCAAGGCTCAGGAGAGCGCCGGGCGCACTGCGGCACCGCGCGGCCGTATCGCGGACGTGATGCTCGGGCTGATCCCGATCACCAGGCGCGAGCTGGTTCTCAAGGAGTTCCGCGTCTTCTTTCGCGACACCACACAGTGGTCGCAGCTCATCCTCCTGGTGGTGCTGGTGCTGGTGTACATCTTCAATGTGCGCCTGCTGCCGCTCCGTGGCGACGGGGTGACATTCTTCCTCGCGAACATGGTCCCCTTCCTCAACCTGATTCTGGCCGGCTTCGTGCTGGCGTCGATCGCGGCTCGCTTTCTATTTCCCACGGTGAGCATGGAAGGCCGCACCTGGTGGCTGCTGAAGGCAAGTCCGTTGTCGATGCGTGATCTGCTCTGGGCCAAGTTCTGGGTCGGCACACTGCCGCTGGTGTTGCTCGCGCTCGGTATTGTCTTCGCGACTGATGTCTTGCTCGGCGTGAGCGAGTTCATGACGGCCGTTTCGGTCGGCACGATCACACTCATGACGTTTGCGCTCGCCGGGCTCGCGATCGGGTTCGGGACGATCTTCCCGCAGTTCGAGACTGAAAACGTCGCTCAGATTCCGACGTCATTCGGAGGACTGCTGTTCATGATGACCGCGATCGCGCTGATCGGCGCGACAATCATTCTCGAGGCGCGGCCGGTGTACGTATATCTATCGGCGCGCTCATTCGGCACTCCGATGGATGCGACGTCGATGGTCATCGGATTCTCAGCGGCCGGCGCGTTGTGCCTTGTGGCCACGTTCGCTCCGATCAGACTGGCGCTCCGTCGCCTGGAGCGGCTGGAGCGCTGACCGACAGGCACACTCCAGAGTCGACAGTGTATAAGTCGTTCATGAAACTGTTTACGAAACCGCGCTTCAGCGCGATGATAATTATTGCAGTCGGGGCGTGCTCGATGCTCTCGGTAGCTCGGGTCAGCGGGGCTCAGTCATCGGACAATAGCAAGAGGACGACGTTCGAGGGTTATGTGGCGAGCTACTCGGAGAGCAGCGACGTCCACCCGGATCGAGAGACCTCCGTCGGCGGCGGAGTGCGGGTGATCTTCGGCCGGGGAGGGGTGCAGGAGGAGCTACGCTCTTTCTTCGCGCGCGCTGGAGCGGGAGGGTTCTTTACCTACACGCCTGCGCAGGGAGATTTTAACGCACGTACATACAACGTCGGGTTGGAAGCTGATGTGCCCATCTTTGCACGTCCGCGATCGGCGGCGATCGATCCCTTCGTTTCGCTTGCAGCCGGGATCTTTGGCGTGTCAGCGCGAACCAAGGATGTGGTGGGTGGGCTCGTCGGAACAACCACAAGTACGGCCGACTTTGCGGTCACTCCGGGCGTGGGTGCGTATCTTCCAGCCGTCGGCCCCATTCGGCTGCGTGGTGATCTTCGCGACATCATCACCTTCGGCCACCAGAGGCGAAACAACTTCGCCGCGGAAGGCGGGCTCGCGCTCTCGTTCTAGCTACTAAGCGGAAGGCAAGCTGTGGCTAAACTGTCGCCGTGCTCCGCAATGCGCGGAATAGCGGCGGCAGTGACACCAGCGCCCAGATGCCTTCCAGCAGAATGAAGCCCCAACGCTGGTCATGAATCGCGACCCACGCGAGCAGGGCCGAGCCTACTGCATTGAGTGCGTTGTAAACGGCGGAGTCGTGCCGCATGCGCCCCATCTGCGCGGCAATGTAAGCGAACAGAAGGCCGGTAGCGCCGATCAGCGATATGATCTGGAAAAACATTTTCTATAGCTAGGCCGCGAGCGCACGGCCGCAGTCTGAGCAGAAAAGCGCGTCGGCCTCGGGCCGCGGCCCGCACGTATCGCACATGCTGCGATCCGATTCTCCGGCGCGCATTGCCGCTATGGCGTGCTCAGTGTACGAGCTCTTCAGCTCTGCGTAGTCACGTTCGGACAGCTTGCCGGTGGCATGGTCAAACTCGATTTCTCGAAGGGCGTCCACGGCGGTCGTGACGCGCTGACGGCTCGCGCCGCGCGCAAGAGTGCTTATCCCGAGAGGCTCGCGGAAAAGGGGGTAGAGCACAAACGCAAGGGCGACTAGAGCGAGTGATGTGCCGATCAACATCGCCGTCACTCGTCGTTCCGCATCGCCTCATGCAGGCGCTCTAGCTCGTCCGTTGTCGCGTTGATCGGTGCAGTGACGACGGACGCAGTCTCGGGGTGGCTCCAGTGCTTGAGTAGCGCCAGCAGCGCAACGCTGCCGGCGCCGATGGCACCAAACGGCAGCAGGTATCCGACCCAGTTGAATCCTTGCTTAACCGGAGACATGAGCACACGCTCACCGAACACCCGCTGGAACGCCGCCAGGATCTCGTCGGCGTCGTAGCCGCCGGCAACCAGTCCCATTGCGTCGGCGTGCATGCGCGGTGACACGGGACAGGTAAAGTCGGTCGTGCGGCAGGTGTACACGTCGAGTGTACAACTGCACCGGCACTGGATTTTGTGCTCCAGATCGTCGCGTTGCGCGTCAGTCACACGCGGCGTCGCATTCGCCTTGGGCGGCAGCCTGACGGGACGATACGCATCGTCGTCCATCGGTGCGCCGGTGGTTGTCCTCGTCTCTTCCTGCGCATGTAGGACGGCCGCGGAGAATGCCCCGACGACCGACACCAGAAATCCGCGCCGTGTCACATTTATGCTGTTCATGCTATCTCGAGCGCCGGGATGGTTTCGGAGCGTAGTGTCGTTACGTAGCCGCCCTGCTGGCGCCTGCGTTCGGCTTGTGGCCACATCACGATTAAACCCCCGAAAGCCATGAGTGCTCCGCCCAGCCACACCCAGCGCACGAGAGGGTTGAAGGTGATACGAATCTCGCTCGTATCCTGCCCGACCACTCCGGCGAGCGTCACGTAGACGTCCTGGGAAAATGAGCCGAGGATGCCAACTTCAGTGGCGGGTTGAAACGTCGGTACGCGACTGGCCTCGTCACTGCCGGAGAAGTACTGCCGCTTCTCGCTCGTGATGACACCCATGCGCTTCCCGTCGCGCGTTGCGACGAGGGCGATGGCGGTGACTTCTCGATTCAGCACATCGTAGCGAGAAACACCCTGACTGGTAAAGGTCCAGTGGTGGCCCCACGAATCGGTGAGCGCTTTGGTTTCTCCGGAGTTGATCGTCAGATCGTTCTCCTTTTTGAATGCGAGTCCAGCGAAGGCGGCGAAGACGATAACGATTCCGGCGTGTACGATGTAGCCGCCATAGCGACGCCTGTTGCGTCCGATGAGACGAATAAACGCCATCGGCATCGAGTCGCCGTACATGGACATGCGCGCACTGATCCCCTTATAGAACTCCTGGAGGATCGTCATCGACACAAAGCCCGCTAGCGAGTACGCGACCAACGCGTAGCCACTGCGCATCCCCGCGGCGAAGAGCAATCCGCCGGTGATGATACCGGCAGCCGCAGGGGCGGCGAACTGACGTCGCAAATTGGACACCGACGCCCTACGCCACGCGATCAGTGGACCGACCCCGGTGAGGAGGAGGAGTAACAGTCCGAGCGGCACGTTCACCGAATTGAAGAACGGCGGACCCACCGTGATCTTGGTTCCGCGCACCGCCTCGCTGATGATCGGGAACAGGGTTCCCCAGAGCACGGAGAACGCAATGCCCACGAGCACCAGGTTATTGTATAGAAATGCCGCCTCTCGACTCACCATGCTCTCGAGACCAGCCCTGGCCTCGAGGTCCTTGAGCCTAGTGGTGACCAGGTACACGCTGGCTATTATCGCAACGAGCAGGAAGCCAGCAAACCAGTTGCCTACCGGCGATTGCGCGAAGGAGTGAACACTGGAGATGATGCCGCTACGCGTGATGAACGTCCCGAGTATGGCCAGCAGGAAGGAGCAGATTACCAGGGTGACGTTCCACTTGCGTAACATTCCGCGCTTTTCCTGGACCATCACGGAATGCAGGAAAGCTGTGGTCGTGAGCCACGGTAGCAGGCTCGCGTTCTCGACTGGATCCCATGCCCAGTAGCCACCCCATCCCAGCTCCACGTACGCCCACCACATCCCCAGAACGATTCCGATCGTGTTGAAGAACCATCCAAGTAGAGCCCATCGGCGTACGGCGACGAGCCATTCCGCGTCCAGCCTGCGCGTGATGAGCGCTGCGATCGCGAAGGCAAACGGAATTGTGGTTGCTACGTAGCCCAAGTATAGGTTGGGCGGATGGATCGCCATGCCCGGGTTTTGCAACTGCGGGTTCATCCCGCGCCCGTCCTGCGGCAGCCAGTTGAGCCGCTCGTATGGATTGGCACCCAGGCACAGGGTCGCGAGGAAGAAAAGAAGCACCAGCGCGAGCGTTCCCGTGACGAATGGCATCAGCTCGCGGTTACGCACGCGGTTGCTGAACACCGTGATGGCGGAGAAGGACACCAGAATCAATGCCCAGAACAGCATGGATCCCGCCTGCCCCCCCCAGAACGCAGTGAACGTATAAACCTTTGGGAGGTTCGCGCTCGTGAAGCTCGCCACGTACTTGAGCGAAAAGTCGCGAGTGAAGAGCGCTGTCCACAGACCCAGCGAGGCCAGCGCTACCATCACAAATGTCGCGTACATGCCGCGCTCGCCACTCGCGACCAGATCGCTGCGCCGCAGCGAACCGCCGGCGTACGACACCGTCGCCGTCCAGACCGCCATCAGGAGCGCGACCCACAGCGACAGCTCACCAACTAAAATCATCTGATCATTCAGTAAGGGGCGGCTTCAGCCGCGCCGATGGATTGCGCGGCGCGACCACGCCAGGATGTGTGCGACGCTCGTTGGGCGCGGCTGAAGCCGCGCCTAACGAGCCGCGCCCTACGTTTGCGCCGCGCGCGGGCGGTCCGGAGCGTTTTCGTACCTGGACGCGCACTTCGCCAGAAGCGTGGTTGCGTGAAAGACCTGGTCCTGACCTAGCCGTCCCTCCACCACCACTTCGGCGCTGTCAGTGAATGTATCCGGCGTAATGCCACGATACACCACCGGGTAACTTCGTGCGCCGTCGGTGATGCGGAACGAGGTCTCACGCCCGCCCGGTGTCCGCACAATAGAGCCGGGCACCACATGTGCGCCGATCTTCACCCCTGTTTCGTAGAACGTGGGGTCCACGGAGGTCTTTCCCGACAGCTCTGTCGGCGTGAGATAATACGTCCCCGTCTGCGTAATCGAGCTGGCCATGAGGTAGCCCGCCGCGCCGAGGATCAGTGCTCCACCAGTGAGAAACTTCGTGCGTGCCTTCACAGCCTAAGAATATAAGGTCTCGCCCAGCCGTACACGAAGGAGGTCGAGTGCAAGATCGACGAGTAGCGCGTGGCCGGGACCGTGGATCCAGCTGCTTGCACCTGACGGATGCGGCAGCGGCACCACGATCGCTCTGCCCCCTGCGTGATCGACGTGGTGTTCCTTGCCAATCACCTGATGCAGCGGGTGCGGGCCGATAAACCGATTAATCGCGAGCCGTCCCACGGGGATGACAAGCCGCGGCCGCATCAGTTGCAGCTCCGACTGCAGCCAGCCACCGCACAGATCCTGCTCGCGCGGACTTGGAACGCGGTCGCCGCGGCCGGACGGGCTCGGGCCCGGATAGCACCGCGTAATAGCGCCGATGTAGATCCGCTCCCGCGCTTCTTCCTCGCTTACTCCTGCCCTGGCCAACCAGCGGAAGAGCGTCCGGCCGGCGCGCCCCGCGAACGGACGTCTGTCAATCGTCTCTGTTTTTCCCGGAGCCTGGCCGACGAGCATCACACGAGCCCGTCGGGCAAGCGAGATGATCGGGAGAGCGGCGGGATCACTGTTTCCACAAGCACGGCAGGCCGTCAACGAATCGAGGTGCCGCGCCAGGCCGTCGTCGTCAAACCGGCGAGTCTCTATCCGATCGTCGTGTTCTGACAGGAGTAAAGAAGCCATGCGCCAGATACCCCCATTACCCCGTTTCGGAGCGGCGACTCTTCCTGCGCTCTGGAAAGTGCTCGTCCAGAAACTCAATTAGCGCCAGCTCCTCGGGTTCGTGCTCCCACTGTGCGGTA
>JBBSHV010000080.1:0-10471 GCA_038232435.1 Gemmatimonadales bacterium
CGAGAATGGAGTGATCTGACCAATGCCACGTGCGCTGACCATCGAGCGAACGGCCATCCCGTCGTCCGACAGGGAGCGCTACATGGCGAGCCTCCGCGCTAAGGCTGCCCACTTCCGAGCTGCCCACTGTCGGTTCTGGGTTTTCGAGGACTCGGAGGTCCGCGGCTCCTTC
Source organism: Gemmatimonadales bacterium (assembly GCA_038232435.1). Taxonomy (GTDB): domain Bacteria; phylum Gemmatimonadota; class Gemmatimonadetes; order Gemmatimonadales; family Gemmatimonadaceae; genus Fen-1247. The sequence continues at coordinate 173 of JBBSHV010000080.1, forward strand.
ATCGAACTCATCGAGGGTGATGACGAGGAAATGCTGGGGATGGCGTACTGTACTCTGTCGGAATCTGAGTCGTTGCGCTTCCCCATCCCTTTGTACCAGCAAGTGGAGTTGGACTGATGCCTTTCCGAACGTTAGCCGTGAATGGCGCCGTGTGGCGCGTGTACCCATCGGGCGAGATTACCGCCAACACGAAGGACGAGTTCACACTCATATTTTCCCGCGGCGAAGGCGCGGAGCGTGAGTCGCGTGTGGTGCGCTATTCTCCGCAGGAGGCACGTGCGCGTGAACAATCTTTCGCACAGTTGAGCGATGCCGATCTGCTGAACTACTTCGCGCACTCACAGCCGAGTGGGATGTCCCCTGAGATGTTCTACGCGCGGTGAGTTTCGGCGGCGATGCGAGGGGTGATACCAGAAACGTAGATCTCCACTCCCACTCCACCGCGTCGGACGGTGCGGTGTCCCCAGCCGATGTAGTTGTTGCGGCCGAGCGTGTTGGAATCGGAGCCATCGCGCTCACGGATCATGACACGGTAGCCGGCCTTCCCGAAGCTGCTGCGGCAGGTGCTCGTCTTGGCGTGCGCGTCGTCCCCGGATGCGAGCTGAGCGCGTACGACGGTGATTTCGAGATTCACCTCCTCGCGTTGCACATCAGTGATTGGGAAGCGATAGCGCCAAGTCTGGCGCGTTTTCAGTTGGAGCGCGTGGATCGAGCGCAGGCGATGGTCGATCGGCTAGCGCGGCTCGGTGCACCGGTGTCGATGGATGCTGTACTGCGCGAAGCGGCGGGCGGCGCCGTTGGGCGTCCACACGTCGCGCGCGCGCTGCTGCAAGCGGGCCATATCGTGGACAATCGCGAGGCATTCGACCGCTACCTCGGCAATGGACGCCCGGCGTATGTCCCCAAGCCCCGCTTCACCGTGGCCGATGCGATCACGCTGGCGCACTCCGCCGGCGCGCTCGCCATCTGGGCGCACCCGTCGCGCGAAGGGACACGGGCCAGGGTGGAGCATCTCGCGGGTCTCGGCATGGACGGCGTCGAAGTTCGTCATCCCAGTCACTCCCCGCTTGATGTGGAACGCCTCGGCGCACTGGTAGCCGAATTCAAGCTGGTGCCGAGCGGCGGGTCCGACTGGCACGGTGCGACCGAAGGATATCGCACGTTGGGCAACATGCAGGTTCCGTCCGCATGGCTGGCGCAGCAGGATGCGCTGGTCGCCGCGCGCGCGGCGTAACACGGGTAGCCTGGCAGGTGGACAGCCCGCAACTGGCCGGACGCGTCGCGCTCATTACCGGCGGCGCACATCGCATCGGTAAAGCGCTGACGCTTGCGCTCGCACGTGCGGGTATGCGTGTGGCCGTGCACTACCACGACGCGGCGCAGGAGGCAGACGATCTGATCGGAGAGCTGCGCTCGACGAGCAGAGATGCGATTGCGTTCTGCGCTGATCTGAGCCGGCCGGAAGCGCCGTCCGAGCTGATATCAGCGGTCACCCATCAGTTCGGAGCGCTCGACCTGCTGGTGAATTCCGCGGCCATGATGCGGCGCACTCCTATTGGGAAGGTGAGCACGGACGAGTGGGATGCTATCTTCGCGCTCAATGTTCGCGCCCCATTCTTTATGTGTCAAGCGGCACGACCGTGGCTTGCGCGCAACCACGGGTCCGTCGTGAACATCGCCGATCTCGCCGCATTCGAGACGTGGCCCGCGTACGTCCCGCACTCAATATCAAAGGCTGGCGTGGTGCAGATGACGCGCGCGCTTGCGCACGCGCTCGCTCCCGAAATTCGCGTCAATGCCGTCGCGCCGGGCGCCGTGCTCCTCCCCGAAGGCTGGGACTCCGGTGCGGCAGAACACCTCATCAACACCACACCGCTCCGGCGCCTGGGTTCGCCGAGCGATGTAGCGGACGCCGTACTGTATCTGGCAAGCTCAGCGTACGTGACCGGTGAGACGATCATCGTGGATGGCGGACGGCATGTCCGCACGTGATCAAGGAAAGCGCGTAAGCTACGGCAACATTGTCGTAGTCGGCGGCGGCTGCTACGGCTCGTACTACGTGCGTCAGCTCGAGCGTGCTCGAGCCGCCAATGCGATCGCCTATAACTCTGTTACGGTTGTGGACCGTGATGCTCACTGCGCTGTCTCGACGCTCGGCGCCGACGTTACGCTCGTCACCGCTGGCTGGGTGGATTTCTTCGACCGGTATCTTTCAGCCGAAACAGCCGAGAGCGACGATGCCATCGTTCCGTCGCCACTCATGCCGCACCTCATGTACCAATGGCTCCTGGAACGTGCGCGACAACGATGGCCTGGCCGCGAGGTCAGCACAGTACCGCTAACGACTTCGCCCGACACGCCCTGGCAGAGCTCCGCGCCCGACGGAACGCACTACGTTAGCTTCGCGACCTGGATGTGTCCCATCAACTGCATCGAGCCCAAGCTTTGCCCGCACACGCGCGGCGAGCGTGACTGGAGCATGCCGGAGGCCGCTCGCCAGATCGTGACACGCGCGACGGAAGCTGATGACCGGCTACTGGGCCCGGTTATATTTCACTGTACCCATCGCACGTTTGGCGTTGGGATGTTTGACACGCGCGACGTCGTCGCAGCCGATGAGTTCGTCCGCACCGCCGCCGCTGACTCCGCCGCGGACGTGTTGGTCGGGACGGTGTCCCACTGCCACGGTGCACTCAACGTGCTCCACGTGGGCGCGAAACACGCGGCCGCGAAAACCGAATAGAAATACATGGGCCAGACTTTTGAATACGATGTGGTCGTCGTCGGCGCCGGGCCGGCCGGGATGACCGCGGGCATGTACGCCGGACGCTCGATGCTCAAGGTTGCCGTGCTGGAGCGCGGCGCGGCCGGTGGCGAGCTTCTCAATACCGCAGCCATCGAGGACTACCCGGGCTTCGAGCACATTGAAGGATGGGACCTGGCGCAGCGCTTCGAGAGTCACGCCAAGAAATTCGGTGCGGAGTTTCGGCAGGGAACAGCAATGGCCGTGCGTAAGCTCGAGGACGGCAAGTTCGAGATCACTACCGACTCGGATGACACGTACCGCGCACCGGCCGTTATCGTCACTGCCGGCGGTACTCCGATCAAACTCGGCGTCCCGGGCGAGCTGGAATACGCGGGCAAGGGAGTTTCATACTGTGCCATTTGCGACGGCGCGTTCTTTAAAGGCCACACCATCGCCGTCGTTGGGGGCGGTGATGCCGCCGTGGAGGAAGCTGATTTTCTCACGCGATACGGAGAAAAGGTTTACCTGATCCACAGGCGCGGCGAGCTGCGTGCATCCAAAATCTTGCAGAAGCGACTGTTCGAAAATCCCAAGATCGAGGTGATCTGGGACACGCTTGTCGATCGGGTGGAGGCGGACGCGCAGGGCTTCGTGGCCAATCTCAAGTTGCGCGACAGCAAGACCAATGAGCTGCGCGATCTTGCCGCAACTGCCATGTTTGTCTTCATCGGCTTCCGCCCCAACACGGGCATCATCGAAGGACACGTCGATCACGACGACATGGGATACCTCGTCACCGACGTGAACATGGAAACATCGATCAAGGGACTCTTCGCCGCGGGCGACGTGCGCGCGCAACTGACACGCCAGGTAACTACCGCCGCGGGTGATGGTACCACCGCTGCCATCGCCGTCGAGAAATATCTCACGTCAATACGCGACGGCGGCTCGGGCCAGATCATCGCGACCGGTGGGTACGCGGTGTGAAGATCCTATCACGCACCGTCGGTCCGTTCCAGGAAAACAGCTACCTGGTTGTGGATGAGGAGACCGGCGACGCCGTCATGATCGATCCCGGTGCGGATGCTGAGCGGCTATTGGAGATGCTGGACGAGAGCGGCGCGACGCTGCGCGCGATCTGGCTAACTCACGGGCATCTGGATCACATCGGCGCCATCTCCGCTATCCGCCGCCGGCACCCGGTTCCGGTGCATCTGCACCCGTTGGATCGACCGGTCTACGACGCGCAGTCCTTCTTCGCGCAGTCGTACGGTCTCCCTTTTGAGCAGCCAGATGCGCCCGATGTCGAGCTGCGGCACGGCGATGTAGCGCGCGTGGGCAATCTCTCGTTCGACGTGATTCATACTCCCGGACACAGCCCGGGGCACGTGATTTTCAACGGTCACGGTGTCTCGCTGGGCGGAGACGTCTTGTTCGCGGGCTCGATCGGTCGAACCGATCTTCCGTTGGCCAACCCGACCCACATGGCGCGGTCGCTACAGACAATGAGCGCGCTTCCGCCCGCAACCGTCGTGTATCCGGGGCACGGCGCGCGGACAACGGTCGACGCGGAGCGCCGCACCAACCCTTTCTTGAACGGAACTGTAAATGTCAAAGGCGACACGGACTGAAAAGGACCCACTAGGCGAGCTTGCAGTTCCGTCAGATGCGATGTACGGCGTGCAGACGATGCGCGCTGTCGAGAACTTTCCGATCAGCGGCATCCGTCCGCTCCCAGCGTTCGTGGATGCGGTGGTCCGCATCAAGAAGGCCGCCGCACTGACGCATAAAGAAACAGGTCGCCTGGATCCAAAGCTCGCCGACGCGATTGTTCAGGCTGCAGACGAAGTACTCAGCGGCAAGTGGCGCGATCACTTCGTGGTGGATGTGTATCAGGCAGGCGCCGGTACCTCGCACAACATGAACACCAACGAGGTGCTCGCCAATCGCGCCAACGAGATGTTGGGTGGCGAGCGCGGCAAGTACACGCCGCTGCATCCCAACGATCACGTTAACATGGCGCAGTCTACCAATGACGTGATCCCAACCGCGATCCGCGTCGCGTGCATCGCGCAACTTCCGCAACTCACGCAGTGCATTCAGCTTTTGATCGATGCGCTAGCGGAAAAGGGCCAGGAGTTCGATGGCATCATCAAGGCTGGCCGTACACACCTGCAGGACGCGATGCCGATCCGCTTGGGCCAGGAGTTCGCCGCATACGCGGGCACACTCATCCGCGATCTCAAACGGATCAATGAAGCCGCGGACTATTTGCGCGACTTGGGCATCGGCGGAAGCGCGGTCGGCACAGGCGTCAACGTGGAGCCGGAATATCCGGCGCTCATGGTCAGATATCTGAACGAGATGATGCCTGAGGCCGATTTCCGCGAGGGCACCGATCGCATCCAGTTGATGCAGAGCATGGGGGACGCAGCAGCATTCAGCGCGTCGCTCAAGGTCTTTGCGCTGGACCTGAGCAAAATCGCCAACGATCTTCGTCTCATGGTGAGCGGGCCGCGCACTGGGCTGGACGAAATCATCCTGCCGGCCGTGCAGCCGGGCTCGTCCATCATGCCCGGCAAGATCAATCCGTCCATCGCCGAGATGGTGAACCAGGTCTGCTTCCAGGTGGTCGGGCTGGACGCGTGCGTAGCTGCCGCCGCGGAGCACGGGCAGTTGGAGCTGAACGTGATGATGCCAGTGATTGCCTACAACGTGCTCCTGGCCGAGCACATCCTCAGCACCTCATCGCGTGTCTTCGCGCAGAAGTGCATCGACGGCATCGAAGCCAACGCTGACCAGTGCGCGTACTGGGTTGAGCGCTCCGCCGCGCTCGCAACCGCACTCGCGCCGCAGATTGGTTACGCCAGAGCCGCCGATATCAGCAAGCGCTCGGTCAAGGAGGGCGTGCTCATCCGTGACCTCGTCAAGCGCGAGCACCTTCTGCCGGATGCCGAGATCGACGAGGCTCTGGATCTAAAAAAGATGACCGAAATCGGAGTCCCAGGCGGCGCGCATGGCGGAGTCGCGGCCGGGTAGGTTCTGCGCACATAAGACTCGGCGTCCGCTTCGTCGCTGTGGAACTCTCGCCGGCCTTGCCCACGGCGCGATATGGACCTATCCTCCTGTCATGCGGATCACAACCTGGGCAGAGTACGGCGTCATCTGCGCGCTCCATCTGGCGCGCCGTACCTCTGAAGGACCGGTCGCGGGCCGCGACATCGCAGCCCAGGAGAAGCTACCTGCCGATTACGTCGAGCAGATCCTTCTGCGACTGCGCCGCGCTGATGTCATAAAGAGCGTGCGCGGCGCCCGCGGCGGCTATCTGCTTGCGCGGCCGGCGACAGAGATATCCATCCGCGACGTCATTCAGGCTTCGGAACTGGAGACGTTCAGCCTTCATTGTGTGAGTCACCCAGTGGGTGCGGACCGCTGCTCCGCATCGGAGGGATGCAGCATTCGTCCAGTTTGGCTCATGCTCCAGGCGAAGATAGACGACGTCCTTGAGAGCGTCGCGCTCGCCGATCTACTACATGACGAGCCAACCGTCCGCGCACGCGTCGGGCTGCCGATCCTGGAGATGGTGTGATGTCGTAAGGGCGACCGGCGGTTGCCCGCATCGGTCGCCCCAGGGAACTACAGTGCTCGGAGCGGGACTTGAACCCGCACGGCCTCTCGGCCACAGCATTCTGAGTGCTGCGTGTATACCAGTTTCACCACCCGAGCAGCGCCGCGCGGCCATTGCCGCGCACTGCACCTTTTGGTCGGCTATCGCGTACCAACCATAGCCACTCAACATAGCCGCTCATTCGGGGTGGCGCAACGCCGCCCCAACCCTCTAACTTGCCGTCCATGCCCGCCGTTACCTCAGAGCCGGCACGCCAGTCTGTTGCCAAGAACCGTAGGGCGTCGCACGATTATCAGCTCCTGGATACCTGGGAGGCTGGCATCGTCCTTACGGGCACCGAAGTCAAGTCGCTCCGCGGCGGAAAGGCAAACATTTCCGATGCCTATGGCATCCTCCGCGATGGCGAAGTCTATCTCCTCAATCTTCATATCTCCCCGTACGAGCGCGGTGGCTACGTCAACCACGAGCCCACGCGCACGCGCAAGCTCCTGCTCCATCGGCGCGAGATCCGGAAGATGATCGGCGCCGTCGAACGGCAGGGCCTGACGCTTGTTCCGCTTGAGCTCTACTTCGCCGGGGGCCGAGCCAAGGTCGCGCTCGCGCTCGGTAAGGGCAAGAAGCTGCACGACAAACGCGACGACGCCCGCAAACGCGACGACGAGCGCGACATGGCTCGCGCAATGAGGCGCGACCGATGATACCCGACCAATGAGGCGCCGCTGATGACGATGATTGGCCTGTTGCTCCTCCTGCACACGGCTCTGGTGCCGCCGTCGGTGGCAAATTCGGTCGCACCTTCGGCGGCGTCGTCGATCACACCCGCGGCCATCGCGCCTGTTCCGCGGGTGCAACACGCTGATTCGATTCCTGCCGTACCCTCGGCCGTGTCCGTCAGCACGCCGACCCGCCAGGGGACGATAAAAGTCACCATTCTCGATCGGACCGCGGTCGTCGCGGGCGACAAGCTCGCCGCGGCACTTGGCGGCACCTTTCGCATGACCTCGGCCGGTCACTACTCGCTCACACTCGGCGATACGCACATCAGCTTCACCGATGCCGTTCCGTTCGCCGGATCGGACAGCGCGATTGTGCCCATGACGTCCGCGCCGCGCGTTGTTGGCCAAACAGTATACCTCCCGTTCTTCGTCGTCTCCGAGTTGGTACCGCGCTTTTTCACGGGCTTCATGTACGACACCGAGCACGCGCAACTGCGCGCGTTCAACACTGCCGCGAGGCGCGTAATTGAGGCCGATTCACCGGCAGTAACCGCCGCGCGGCCTACGGACAGCGGCAGCGCGCAACGCCTTTCGACGGCCGCGACTACGGATGCGGCCGCGCCTGAACTACCGCTGCGGCCGAAGCACACGGGACACCGGTTGGTGGTGGTCGATGCGGGGCATGGCGGCCCCGATAACGGCATGACTGGGCCCATCGCCGGCGGCCCCAGGATCTACGAGAAGAACATCACACTCGCCGTCGCGAAGCTCGTCGCGCAATCACTGCGCGATGCTGGCGTGGACGTGTTGATGACCCGCACCACCGATACGCTTATTGCGCTGTCCGATCGCGGCCGGATCGCCAACCGCAACCACGGTGATCTCTTCGTCTCCGTACACGTGAACGCGACCGGTAGCCGCGGGCGCGATGCCATACGCGAGCGTGGCTTCGAGACCTACTTCCTCGCTGAAGCAAAGAGCGAGGACGCGCTTCGCGTCGAAAAGATGGAAAACGAGGCAGTGAAGTTCGAGACCGGAGTGAACGCGCCCAAAGGCGATCCGCTCAGTTTCATCCTGAACGATATGGCGCAGAACGAACACCTGCGCGAGAGCGCCGAGCTGGCACGCATCATTCAGGACAACTTCACAGACTTCCATCCAGGGCCGAGCCGCGGCGTTCAGCAGGCCAACTTCGCCGTGTTGCGTGGATCGTACATGCCCGCGGTGTTGGTCGAGATCGGGTTCGGTACCAACCCCCAAGAGGCTGCGTATTTAAGCAATTCCGATAACGAGCGGGTCATCGCTCGCTCCATCGCTAAGTCGGTTCTCTCCTACCTCGGCCGCTACGATGCGCGGATCGGCGGAGGGAAGTGACAGGGAAGTGACAGATCTACGAGTGCGCGTTGGAAAGCTGGAATTTCAAAATCCTGTTCTTCTAGCTGCCGGAACCGCCGCCTTCGGCCGCGCACTCGACGGTGTGACCGATCTGGATTCGCTTGGCGGGATTGTGACGAAGGCCGTGAGCCTCGCGCCGCGAAAGGGTAATGCCGCGCCGCGCGTCGCGGAGTTCGACGGCGGGATGCTCAACGCGATTGGATTGGCGAACCCCGGCGTGGACGAAGTGAAGCGCGTCGAGTTGCCGTGGCTCGCAGCGCACGTGACCCGTGCCCGCGTCGTTGTAAACATCGTGGCGGAACGCGCGAACGATTTCGCGGAAGTGGTACGGCAGCTTGAGGATAGTGCAGAAAACGGCGCGGGGGTGTCAGCCTACGAGCTGAATGTGAGCTGTCCCAACGTGAAGCGCGGTGGCACCGAGTTCGGTGCCGACCGTGCGACGCTGACCGCGGTGATCACCGGCGCACGCGCTGCAACAGCCAAACCGATTTTCGTGAAACTGTCCCCCACTCTCGGCGACATTGGTGACACAGCCCGGGCGGCTGTGGATGCCGGCGCCGACGGAATTACGGTGATCAACACACTTCCCGGGCTGGTGATCGACGTCGATACTCGCCGGCCGCGAATCGGGTTCGGACGCGGTGGCGTCAGCGGCGCGGGACTGCTCCCGATTGGCGTGCTCGCAACCCACAAAGTTCGCAGCGCGGTTGATCTGCCTATCATCGGAGTGGGTGGCGTGGCGAGCGCCGCCGATGCGCTGCAGTACATGGTGGCGGGCGCGTCGCTGGTTGCCGTTGGCACCGCGGCGCTGCGCAACCCACGTGCGCCCGAGCGCATTGCGCGCGACCTCGGCCGCTGGTGTGACGCGCGCAATGTAGGCAGCATTGCCGACTTGATAGGATCTCTAAAATGGGTAACATGAGAGGATTAACGGAACTGACGGGAACGCCAGCGTTGTCAGGATTGTCCGCACCAGCCGGATCCACTTCCACCCCGATTGTGGCGCTCGATTATGCCGACGCGGAAGCGGCGCTCAACCTCGTGGACCAACTCACCGGGCAGTGCAGCTTCTACAAGGTCGGAAGCGAGCTCTTCACAGCCGAGGGCCCGCGCATCGTGCGCGAGTTGCGCCAGCGTGGCTGTCGCGTTTTCCTGGATCTCAAGCTTCACGACATCCCGAATACCGTGGGCCGCGCCGCGGCTGCGGCAGGAACCCTCGGCGTTTCGCTGCTGACCGTGCACGCGTCCGGTGGCGAGGAGATGATCCGTGCCGCGGTCACCAACGCCGGTGCCGGATGCGAGGTGTTCGCGGTGACCGTGCTCACGTCACTGGAGCCCGAGGCGCTCAGCTCCGTCTGGGGTCGGGAGGCGCCGCACCTGGATATGACGTGGGAGGTGATCCGGTTGGCCGAACTGGCGCGAAGGAGCGGGGCGGGCGGGGTCGTATGCAGCGGCGAGGAAGCGGCGGCGTTGCGGACCCACTTCGGCCCGGATCTGCAGCTGCTCATCCCCGGCGTGCGGCTCCCCGGCAGCGAGGCCGGTGATCAGGCTCGTGTTGTGACGCCGGCCGAGGCCGCCCGGGCGGGCGCCAGCTACGTCATTCTGGGTCGCACTGTGACGTCAGATCCAAGCCCGGCAGCGGCGATGGCGCGGGCAGTTGCGTCGCTCGGGTAAGCGGACTATTTTCAAAGGCTGACCCAAAATTCGGAGCAGTTCGTGAAAGTTCGTAGCAGCGTGAAGCCGATCTGCGAGCACTGCAAGGTGATCAAGCGCCAGGGGATCATCCGTATTATCTGCAGCCGCAATCCCAAGCA
>JBBSHV010000081.1:0-10275 GCA_038232435.1 Gemmatimonadales bacterium
CCTGATCGTTGCCGCGGTGAAACTGATGAAAGATGGTATCCCTGTCAGGACCGGTGTAGAAAAAGCCGGCGAGCGGATATTCTCCGCCGACGTAACTCTTCTGCTGTGAAGCCACAATGATCCGCCCCAGCTCAATGGCCTTCTCGGCGTACTGCTGGTGCCCAGTGGCCTGATACAGCTCGAGTGACGCAAGGGCGCCGATTCCGGCCAGCTCGACCGGTGAAGCAGCGAAGGCCGGTGTACTCCACGTGTCCGGGCCCTCCTTTCCGGCGATCGCGTAACGCCAATCCTCCTGGGCAATCGCGAGGCTACGCGCAGCCAGCTCGGGCTCGCTATCCTTTAACACACGGTAAGCGATTGCCTCGGCGGCCGCGGCGATGTAGTTGACGTTCGGGTCGTTCTTCGCCTCGCGCGAGCGGTCATCAGCATCGCCGATGATTCCGTTCGTCCATAGATTTTGCGAAGCGAAACCGATGCGGTAGCCACCGTCGAAGCGTACCTTCAGAACCCAGTCCAGACCCCACTTCGCCTCCTCGATGAGCCGGCGCAACAGCTCGGGATCATCGCCTCTCGCCTGGAGCTTCTCCGCAAGGGCGAACATCGCGTACGTCGCCTCACCCGTGTTGACCAGTCCCTGAGACAGGTCACCGGCGTCGTGCCATCCGCCATTCATGACGATCTTCTTGTCGCCGTGCGTGGCCATCCAGTCGAGATGGTCAACACCATGAGAGCCGGGAACGGCAAAGCCACATCTTTCGCCGAAGAAGAAGTTGATAGCCTTCCAGATTGTTCCGCTCCAGGCGTTATCACCGATCTGGAACGGCCGCGTGCGCGTGTCGCCGGCCTGTATCACGTAGCTGCCAGCTTCGCGCACCTCCGAAAAATCCATCCGCTGAAAACGCCCGATTCGCGTTGACAGCGCCTGCACAGGCTTGGTGAGTACAACCTCGGCCGCACCGTTCTTGCCGAGCCGGATCACATTGAAATCGCGGGCAGTGAGATCACTCGCCAGCGCGGTCTTGGACGAGCCTAGCTGGTAGCCCGTGTTGCTGAACGAGATCCTGCCTGGAGCGACGTTCCAGCCTTCGTAATGGTCCGGGTCAACCCGCTGCAGCTCGAGCTTGGCGATCTCGAAGGCCACCCGGTCGCTGGGTTGGGCCAGCATCTTGTTCACCCAGTAGCCAATCTCAATCGAGCTGATCTTGTCGCGGGCAAGCGGAGTAATCTCCCACACGACGTGCTGCCATTTCTCGTTCTGTAACGTGACGTAATGGATCCCCTCACGATCATACGCGTCGGGGACCTTCTCCTTGCCGTCATTGTGCAGCAAGATCTGAAGCGGCAGCATCGGGAAGCCCGAGACCCGCGGCCGAATCCACAGTGAGATGCGGTTGTAGCGGCTCCAGTCCTCGCCGGGAAAGGCGCGCTTCAGGTTCACTGACGACAAACCGTTGCGTGTCGGTGCGGGTGTCTTGGTGAACATGTCCATGTCCACTCTCAAGGCGGGTACGCCGCCCGGCCCGGTGCCGGTCGGAAAGCTCAGCTTACCAGTGCCCTGAAAGGCCCAGTTGTTCGGCTGGGTCATGTCGTCGAGCGGGCGGGTGTCCAGCACCTTCTTGTTCAGCCAGCCGGCTTCGGCCGAATTCTGCATCTCGATCGGCATGGGCATGTGAGGCATCTGAGCAGCAGCTACGCCGGACAGGAGCGGTACAACAAGGAGTCCGACAAGGCGCGCAACTCTTGTGGTCATGGGTTACCTGTCCGGGATAGGAACCGTGAGCGTGACTGAGCCCCAGGCTGTAGCACTCGTCAAATTGGCCCCGTAATTTTAGTTGAAGTTGTACCCGGCCGTAACGCTGTGGCAAACTCCAGTCAGCTGCATTGACACCGGCGTTCACCGCGGGATAGGTTCGGTGCTCACCGAACGCCGAGCCTATGAACTACCTCGTGAACCGATCCGTAAACCGATCCGTGACCCGCTACCTCGCCGGCGTGACCACCGCCATTCTCGCCGTTGCCTGTGCGCCCGCGCCGTCGGCAACGCCGGCCCCGCTCCCCGCAACGGCCGTCCTCGTCGCAGCAGCACCCACGGCCGTGGAGCTCTCCCCGGCGCTTCCGGCCCGCCTTGATTCCATCATCAACGCGGCGATCGCTGATCATGCTGCTCCCGCGGTCTCGGTGGCCGTCGGGCGATACGGGCGTCTGGTCTATGTCAAAGGCTACGGCCGGCTCACGTATTCGGACACCGCGCCAGCCGTGAATGAGCACACGCGCTTCGACATGGCGTCGCTCACAAAGGTGGTAGCCACTACGACTGCCGCGATGATGCTCGAGGAGCAGGGAAAACTCGACATCCGGCGAACGGTCGCGTCATATCTCCCCGAGTTCAATGCGCCGGATAAACAGGGGATCACCGTGGAGATGTTGCTCACCCACCGCGGCGGCCTCGAAGCGTTTGCGGAACTATGGCCAACGACACACGGGCGGGCAGAGTACCTGGCCAAGATCAACGCTCGCCCGATCGCGTACGCCCCCGGGACGAAGACGGTGTACAGCGATTGGGATTTCATCCTGATGCAGGCAATCATCGAGCGCGTCAGTGGCGAGATGCTCGACGCGTACACGTCGGCGCACATCTTCACGCCCCTCGGAATGACGGAAACTGGCTTTCGCCCCGACAGCTCGGAGCGGAGCCACATCGCGCCCACGGAAGTTGTTGCGTCACGTGGCGGGCTGGTCTGGGGAATCGTGCACGATGAGAACGCTGGCGCCATCGGCGGAGTGTCCGGACACGCGGGACTGTTCTCCAGCGCGCACGACGTTGCGATTTTCTTGCAGATGCTGCTCAACGGTGGGAGCTACGGTACCGTTCGGCTTCTTCGCCCCGAGACCGTCGCGCGCTGGACGTCCATTCAAGGGCCGACGTCGAGCAGAGCGCTCGGTTGGGATACTCCGGCCGGCCAGTCCAGTGCGGGGCGATTCTTCTCACCGCGCAGCTATGGCCACACCGGCTTCACCGGCACGTCGGTCTGGACGGATCCTGAGCGTGGGGTCTGGGTGGTGCTCCTCACCAACCGAGTGTACCCGACGCGCGCCAATCAGAAGCAGGTCCCGTTACGCCGCGCTGTTGCGGACGCGGTACAGCAGGCGATTACCGACGCTCCGCTGATTGATTGGGAGTCAACGCGGGTCCAGCCCCAGCCCTAGATAGACTGTGCGCCCCGCCGCCGGCTCGTAGTAGCGTCCGCGGGCGGCATTGATCACGACCGACGTGTTGTACAACTTCCCGAAGATGTTTCCTGCCCCACCGAATAACGAAACTTTCCCCAGCGCCACCTTACCGCGGATGTTGGTCACCGCGTAACCCGGCGACCGGGCGGTGTTCGCGTCGTTCACCGGCGTCGCGGATTCCGCTCGCTCCTCGATGGCGAGAAACCTGGTCGCGGGATCACCGAGTTGCAGAGAAAGCGTCACTGCGTGCGGCGCTACACCTGGAACCTGATTCCCCGCATACGAAGTCCCGCCAGCCGCATAACTGATGAAACGCGCATCGGTATAACCGTACCCCGCGCGACCAAGGAGCCACGCTGTCGGTGCGACACTCACATCCGCGTCCACACCCCGGTGCCGAGCGGCGCCCGCGTTACGGTAGAACTGCCGACCCGGCGATGCCGCTACTTCAAACGGAATCAGCTCGTCGTCGATGCGCATCTGGTACGCTGCGATGCTGTATGTCGCCGACGCCGTGCGTCCTTTCACACCAGCCTCGCGCGAGTGTACCTGCTCCGGCTCCAACGCCGGATTGAAACCGCCGGCTCCGCTCGGCCGGTTCGCAAGTTCCGTGGTGGTCGGCGTCTGGAATCCCGTCGCGACGTTCGCGTACAGTGTCAACGCCGGGATCACCGCGTAGCTCGCGCCCAGGGACGGACTCGTGGCGGCGAGTAGCCGCTCGCCCGAATCGTCCGGGTTGGTGGAAGTGACGAGGCCATCGTCGACGCCAAAGCGAAAGCGATCATGCCGCACACCGGCGAGAAAGGTTGCGCGCCCGGCGACTGCCGTCACCTGCAGAAAGGGAGACGCACTCGTGACGCGCTCACGCTGATCCAGCACCAGCGCGGCGCGCTTGCCGCGCACATTCACCCAGTTCTGTCTGTCGTCGCGCTGCAGGTCCGCGTCACCGCCCACGATCGCAGTCACCGCACCGGTAGTGCCCGCACGCGTCAACGCGTAAGCCACGCGCGCGCCGCCGGCAGAGCGATGCAGCGCGATTATACGCGGCGGTATCGGATTGTCGAGGGAGCGGTTCAGTGCGTAGCCCGATAGCCGCAGCTCGCCGGCGCCAGTCCTTATGCGTGTGCTCGCACCTAGCTGCCCCTGCCTGCCGCTCTCCCCCGTATGCTGAGCAACATTATTGGCGAACGCCTGGCGCCGATCAACTCGCAGCAACGAGTCGGACAGCGAACCCGGGTTGTTCGCGTTGTACTGCACTGCGTTCGCCACCAGTTTGAGCGCGACGCGATCCCAGTCGTACGTCCCTATCGCGTTTAGATGCGCGTTGCGCGCGTCGCTGTACGCGCGGTACCCACCGTAATCCAGACGATCTCCGTTCACGTTGTACGTCGCCCGTCCCTGCGTTCCGCCCAGGCCCAGCTGCACCCGTGCCAGTGCGTCCGCCCCGCGCATCAATCGGAGCGAAGGCACCAAGCCTCCGAGCGGTGCCGGCCGCGTCTGTAACGTGACCACGCCGCCGGAGCCATTACCGTATAGAGACGAAGCAGGCCCCCGGATCACTTCGGCGCTCCCGAGAGAGCCGAGGTCAACGTTGTTGAGCTGCGTCTGCCCGTCAGCGAGCGTGGCGGGGATGTCGTCCACAATCACCCGCACACCGCGCACACCGAACTGGGAGCGCGCACCCAATCCGCGAATGGAAATACGCTCTCCCAACGCGAAATTGAGTCGATTGTCTACCTGCACGCCGCCCAGACCGGCGAGCACCTCGTCCAGCGCCAGTCCCGGTCGCGCAACCGTTGCGTCGCGCGCGGATACGCCGGCAACGTCCACCGGCGCAGAGGTCACGTCAAATGGCGTGCGCAGCACCGTCACTCGAACGGGAGCGAGGGTGTCCCGCGGCGCGGGTTGGGGCGTAGGCTGGGACACCGGTCGCTGCGCACTGAGCAGCAACGGGAGCCCGAGCGTGAACATCGCGACCGCCGTGTAGCAACTGTACATGCAGCCATATCTACCCACGCGCACCCATTTCGCCAAGCGACCTCTTCCCTTGTCGGCCGTATGTCCCAGCCGTACGTTCTCCCGCACTGAGCAAGACCACTCAACGAGGTGTGCCAATGCGTCGCCTATCCTTAGTCGCTCCTTCCGTCCTGACCGTCGCTGTGACCGTCGCCGCGCTCGGCTGCGGCAGCTCCGGAGTGGTCCCGAACGGTGGTGTGTCCCGCTCCATAAACCTGTCCGGCCCGACCGGCAGCACTCGGCTCCAGTACTTCGAGGACGTGAACAGCCGGTCCGACTATCTCTCGGCTACTCCCGCGATTCTCTGGCCCAAGCTTGGCACCGCGTATACCGCGCTTTCTGTTCCGATCACAACTGTAGATTCGGCCAACCACATTCTGGGCGCGATCCGGGCTTCGGTAATGGGCCGCTTCGGCAAGCGCCCAATCTCGTACGCGCTGGACTGCGGACAGAATGAGTACGGAGCGCCGAGAGCCAACTCGTACCGGGTGACTCTCACCGTGCTCACTGAGCTAGCGCCGTCGGGACGGGGCACCAGAATCACCAGCGTGGTCAGCGGTTTCGCACAGGAGGCGAGCGTCTCTTCCACCTCTGCTCAATGCTCGTCGACCGGAGCGCTGGAGACCGACATAGAGCGCGCACTGGCGGCGCCGTGAGTGCCACGAATACGGAGATGCACCGGAACTTGCTCTGCTGCCACGAGGAAACGCGCTCACAGACAATCTACGCCTCCCATGCCCAAGCCTCCTGATCAGAACAGACACGCTTCCGCTGCACCCCACGAGCGCGAGCAAGAACGAGCTCAGGAACGAGCGCACGAGCACGACTCCCCGAGCCAGTCCGCACGCGAAGCGCTCTCGCGCCAGATTCCGCAACTGGAGCGCATCGCGAGCGACGACTCCGCCCCGCGCCCCGACCGTCTCAGGGCGATGGAGCTTCTCGCTGCGATAGCAGGCCTTCGTGTCGGGGTCGCGGCCAGAGAACAGCTTTCCGGTCCTGACAGCCGCCCCGCCCCCAGGCCACGAGAACACGGGCCGCGAGAACACGGGCCGCGAGAACACGGGCCGCGAGACCACGGGCCACGAGAACACCGGCCCAAGCACGACCGGCCGGGCGATCACAGGCAGGACAGGAAAACAGGACCGAGAAATCACGGCGGCTCGAAATCCCTTAAAGAGGGCGACAGCTCCAGGGAGCCTCGCCGGCTTCACACCGGAGCCAAATCCAAGTTGCCGTCCGCTCGCCCGGTCCGGCGACTTCCTTCCGGCGGCTGATCAACATCGGCAGGCGTTGGCGGTACGTGGCGTGCAACAGTGTGCCATGTACCGCATTCAATCCAGCAACGGAGTTGCCGATGAGCACGCACACCACATGGAAGCCGCACGACGAGTCAGGTAAGCTGAGTACCTCGGAGAGAGACAGTCTCCCCGAAAGCGTGTTCGCATTTCCCAAGGAGCGCAAGGAGCCAATCACCGACGCGTCGCACGTAAAGAACGCGCTCGCTCGTTTCGATCAGGTCGAAGGCGTGTCGGACAGCGAACGCGACCTCGCCTTCGCGAATATCAAGAAGGCAGCGGCGCATTACGGCATCGACGTCCAAGAGAGTAGCTGGCACGAGTTGGAAAAAAAGCCGCACACCAAAAACCCGGCGCACTGACCGGCTGCCTGGCGGCACCCATCGGGAGCAACGAGGTTATATTCGCGGCTCCTCCGGCGCTTTTCTTTGCGCGCTCGGTTGCATATCCATACGCTGCACACGCTACAGGCACGCGCTCGGCGCTCGGAGACCCCACGCACGATGGAACTGACGGTTCACTGCCCGCTCGCAGGCATCCTCGCCGCGAGCCTACGCTCGGCCCGTAATGATCTGACCGCACGCTGGCTCGAGCGAATATCCGCGCGCGTCGCGCTCGAGCCCAACCGGGTCTTCCCAACTGACGACCTGCTAAACCATGTTCCGGTCCTCGTCGATGGTATCGCTTCCTACCTCGAAGATCCAACCAGCATAATAGCGGCGGATATGGTGGTAATCGACAAGGCTCGGGAGCTCGGTGCGCTGCGGCACACTCAGGGCTTCAGTCAGTTCGAGATTCTCAAGGAATTCGAGATCCTCGGCAGCATTCTTCTCACGTTCATTGGAGGCGTAGCCGAGCAGTCGGAGCAGCCGTGCGGGAGGGCGGATCTGCTGTCCTGTGCGCAGCGCGTGTTCCACGCGGTCTCCCTGATCCAGGAAGCCACAACCACGCAGTATCTCCAGCTCACGACGCAGCGCCTGGCTGAACGGGAGGAGCGCCTCCGTGCGTTTAACCGGACCCTCACTCACGAGTTCCGCAATCGCATCGGAGCCTCGCTGGGCGCCGGCCAGATTCTCGGAATGAGCGGCATTCCGGACGACACGCGGGAGCAGCTCGCCGCCGTCGTCGTTCGCAACGCACAGGGAATGCAGGTCGTGCTGGATAACCTCCTCGAATTGTCACGCGTCGGCTCTGACGCTCGACAACAGCGCCACGTTCGCCTGCCGCAGGCAGCGGCCGAAGCCGGCCGGCAGTTGCGCGAGATGGCGCAGCTACATCGCATCGCAATCACGCTGTCGCCTGACATTCCAGACGTCGAAGTCAATGCGGCCGCTGTCGAGCTCTGCCTCACCAATCTGATATCCAACGCCATCAAGTACCGCGATCCAGCCAAGACGGATCCGTGGATACAAGTTCGCGGACGAATCGACAAGGGCGACGGAAACACTGATCGCTCGGTCGTTGTAGAGGTGATGGATAATGGCCTCGGGGTCCCCCCCAGCGAGCGCCAGCGCCTGTTTGAGCGTTTTTTTCGTACTGATGCCGCGGCCGCAAGTGGCACCGAAGGGACCGGGCTCGGGCTCAGCATCGTGCGCGAGACGATCAACTCATTGGACGGTACGGTTTGGGCCGAGTTCCCGGCCGAGGGCTCGATATTTGGATTCAGGCTGCCCTGTAGACGCGAGGATGAGCAGGCGCCGGTCCCCTAGGCCGTCGTCTACTGCGCCGTTTCTGGCGCGAGCGGCACGGTGATTCCTCCAGCAACTCCGCAACCAGGAGGAGCCCGCATGCAACAAGGCTTTGAGCAAGAGCGGCCGGACGAGCAGCGTGAGACGGCTAACCGCGTTTCTCGCACTGCCCCGGATGCCGCGCGCGCTGAGCGCAATCTAGAACGCCATGCTGTAGACCGCACCACCACACGCTCCAGCGTGGGCGCCGCGCTCAAGTTCGTCGGTCGCTTCGCGCAGATGGACATCGAGTCGGTCGGCGTGACCATCCGGACGTGGCATCAGCTCGCGGGCCAACGGTGGTTCCAGGCTGAGGCGGCGGTGGCCGCCGAGATAGAGGCCACCATGCGCTACAGCGAGCAGGAGATGCTACTCGAGCAGATTGCCGACATGTTTCAGCGCGCTACCTGGTTCCGGCGAAGTGAGCCGGGCGATGCGGTTGGCGCCGCCGAGCCCAGTTCGCAGTACGTCGGCACGCTCGCGATGCTGGCACTCCTCGTCAGGGACAGGCTTGATCCGGACCACTTGGAGATCCTGTATCAACCGTTCGCCCAGTTTATCCCGGAGCGCGAGCTGGATTCTGAGTGAGGCCTCAGCCTCGGTTCCAGATCAGCGCGCATCAGGGAACCGCACTAGCGCTGCTGTAGCGAGCTGTAGCTCCACTTCCCCCTCACGGCGAGCCGTCGAGATGCTGCCAGCCCCATCGATCGTAGATCCAGGGTGAGTCGATGGTGGCAGCAAGCTTTGCGTAGACCGGCCCCACCGTTAATAGAGATGCCGGCAACTCGAGAGTAAGCCCGCTGCCGCGCCGTAGCACTCTTGGTCGGTCCGATGCCGAGGAGACCGCGGAAATGCTCTGTTCGCTTGATTTTAGTGATAGCCACCAGACCCCAGCGTTGCTAACTAGAAGCAGGCGGGAAAGTCGCGCTGGCATCGCGCCGATGCTCCACCGCAGTACATGCTGCGATGGCACAACCTTGCTCGAAGCTGTCGGTTCCGACGTGAAACACTCGGGCCGCTTCGCGTATTTCAGCATGCGCCGCCGGCTCAACACGAGTTGAGTCTGATGCTCCTCGACCGCGGCAACCTTGCGTCGCAGGCATCTCTCTTCCATCGGGAGCTCGGCCGCGGACAGATGTACGTGCCCGTGCACAATATATCCGAGAGTGTGCGGAGTCAACTCTGCCCGCGCAGGCACTAGCTGCGCAAGCGCTAGCTGCACAAGCACGTGCGTAGCGCTATGATCCGGGTGCCGGTCGGCAAGTGCTGGGATCACCAGCAGACTACGCGCCGACCTCGTGGGAAGCAGCATCGCGACGAGGTCTGCTAATTCTCGCGTGCTCGCGCGCGCGTTAGTAATGAGACGCGCGGTGAGCCCCATGTCCGGCCAGCCCAGAAAGTGCACCGCGGACGCGTCGACACCGAGTACAGCCAACGCTCGTTCCGCCTCCGCGCGCCTGCGGCGTCCCCAACGCGCGCGTTCATCGGCGCCGATGCGCAAGCGGCGCTCGACGACGCGCTGAGGCCATGGGTTGCGATCGCCATCGGTGAGCAGGATCACGGAGACGGTCGCGCCGCGCTCGAGTGCTGTCTGTATCAGCCCGCCAGTAACCAACGATTCATCGTCTGGATGCGGAGCTACAACGACGACGTTTGCAGCATCGAACATCGTGTTTCTGACGGTCATTACAACGGGATTAATCGGATTATGCGCGGGCCAAGCACTGTCGCAATGCGTAGTGGCAGCCGCTTCCAGAGATTGGCACCAAGTTTAGCGGCATCGCTCCCCTCTTCCGGAAGCGACGTCCCCGGTGCTCGCCGTTCGTACCACCAGAGTTGTTCATCGGTGGTGCCCCACTGGCGCTTGAACTTGTGAGTGCCGCTCTCGGGCGTGCACCGGCCGAAATTGAAGGTCGTTACACCGGCCTCAGCGGTGGCTTTCATCAGCTCCCAGTACACGAGCATGTTGGGCGACATCTTGTTGTACTCTCGCAAGGCAGAGGCCC
>JBBSHV010000082.1:0-10166 GCA_038232435.1 Gemmatimonadales bacterium
CCGAGCCGGTCACGTTGGACAGGCTGCACATCTATCTCACGAACGAGCCTACGCCGGCACGTCTGCTGCTGGACCTGCCGCTCACGGGGGAGGGAACGACGTAGTTGGACATTCGAAACATCGAGAAAGCGTGGCGCGCCCTGTGGATGCGCGCCATCGCGCGCGCGCTTCCGGGACCTCGCACCGCGGTTCTCCCGAACAACCTCGATCGCCCGCTGCGCGTGCTCTTTGTTCGCTACGAGCGGATCGGTGACATGATCATGTCTACCGGGATGATTCGTGTGCTTGCGGAATCACCGGTGGAGATGCAGCTGGACGTGCTCGCGAATCCAGCGACGCGTCCGGTGCTCGACAACAACCCGCACGTACGCAAGATCTTTACGTTGGATCGCAAGTCGTGGGACAGCTACAGCGAAGTGGGGCGCAAGCTGCGCGCCGAGAAGTACGACGTGATCGTGGACGGGCGAATCAACAACCCACCAGTGTTTACCTCGACACCATTGCTGATGCTGCGCGCGGGAGCACCGTATCGCGTGGGTGTTGGCGGTGGTAACAACGACCTGGTGTACAACATTCGCGTGCGGCCGTACGACCGGAGCATGCATTTCATCGAGGGCGCCAAAGCACTGGCTGCACCGTTCGGTGTTGCGGTGGACGCAGTCGACTGGCGGCCTGAGATATTTCTGAGTGATGCGGAGAAGTCGCGCGCGAGTGAAGTGTGGGCGCGTGCATCCGTTCTGGTTGGCACGGCTGGCGAGCCGCGCTTGTTGGTGAACCTGTCCGCATCCGAGCCCAAGCGTCGGTGGGAAGACGACAACTTCATTCAGGTGTTGCGCGCAGTTCGCGACGCGCATCGATCGATGCCGATCGTCGTGATCGGACTTCCAGCGGAATGGGACAGCGTGCAGCGTGTCGCGACGTCAGTGAGCGGCGAGCCCGCCGCGACGCCAAAGCTGCGTGATGCACTGGCGCTAGTCGGTACCAGCGACCGCGTATTCACGCCGGACACGAGCATCTCGCACGCAGCGTCGGCGTTTGGCAAACCGGAGGTCGTGCTACTCAAGCGAGAGCATCACCCGTATGCGCCGTGGAACACCGCGGCGCGCGTTGTGTTCTGGGATGGGGAGACTATCAAGGGGCTCGCACCGGAGGTTGTGAAGGACGCAGTGCTCGATAGTATATGAAGCGGCGCCGCTGTAGATTCGTGCGTATATACCACCCAGGAGTTCTCGCCATGCAGATCGAACTGAACGCCGTCTATCAGAAGGTACCTGAGGGATACATAGCTTTCGTTGAAGAGCTTCCTGGCGCGAATACGCAAGGAGCGACTCTCGACGAAGCGCGAAAAAATCTCGGAGAAGCGGTTACTCTAGTGCTTGAGGCCAACCGTATGCTCGCCGAGGAGGCGCTCGGTTCATCGGATGTGATTCGTGAGCCACTCCGCATTCCGGCGTGAAGCGGATCGATCTGATTCGCCATTTGGAGCAGCACGGATGTGAGTTCCTGCGCGAGGGCGGCAGTCACTCCGTTTACGTGAATCGGGTGATGAGGAAGGCTACTTCAGTTCCCCGGCACCGACATATCAACGAGTTGTTGGCGCGGAAGATCTGCCGCGATCTGGATGTCCCACCTCAATGATGGTCACCTGATGCCCACTGACCCGATCATCCACCAGCCGTTCACCGTCGCATTCGGCCCGGTTCAGCTCACCGGGTTCGGTATCGCCGTATTGCTCGGCTTCGTGATCGGTCAGATCATTGGACAACGTGTGCTTCATGCACGTGGTCACGATCCGGCCCCGATTGTCGACATTGTTTTCGCCAGCGTGATCGGCTTCCTCATCGGCGCAAAGATTTATTACGCTCTCTTGATGGGCGACTACCATGCACTGTTCAGTCGAGGTGGCTTCGTCTTCTGGGGCGGACTCATTGGCGGTATTGGCGCCGCGCTGTTCGTCATCAAGCGCAAGGGTTTGAGCTTCATGCGCATCGCGGATGTCGGAGGCATCGGCATCGCCGCGGGATACTCGATCGGTCGTACGGGATGTTGGGCGATCGGCGACGACTACGGACGCCTTTATAACGGTCCGTTTGCTGTCAGCTTTCCGAACGGTGCGCCACCTTCGACGGCGGCAAACATGCATGCGATGTTCGGCATCCCGATCCCACCCGGAATGGCACCGAATACGGTGCTGTCGGTATATCCAACGCAGCTTTTTGAAGTCGTACTCGGCTTCGTCATGTTCGGCATCCTCTGGCGGCTACGCAACCACAAGCACGCCGAGGGTTGGCTCTTTGGCGTGTACATGGTCATGGCTGGAGTCGAGCGCTTCATCGTGGAGTTCTTCCGTGCAAAGGATGATCGCTTCTTCGGGCCGCTCACCAGCGCGCAGGTAGTAGCGCTCGCCTTCGTTGTTGCGGGGGTGATCTGGATGAGAGTGCGGGACCAAGTACGGCCCGGTGCACCGGGCGTTGCCGTAGCGCCCGTGGCTCTTCCCGGAGGAGCATAGGATCGGTTCTATGGTTCCACCTCGCACGATTCGTGGAATCCTGCTTGATTCAAGTTCGCTGCCCGGCGTAACGTCAAGAATATGGACTACCAGGGCCGGATTGTTATCGATCCGAACATCCGCTTTGGCAAGCCGACCGTACGCGGTACGCGTATTACAGTGGGCGACATCCTGTCGTACCTGGCGTCAGGCATGAGCGAGAATCAGATCCTGACCGACTTTCCATCGCTCCAGCGTGCGGATATCCTCGCCAGCCTCGGCTTCGCCGCGGACCGGGAACGCCGTTTATTTAGTGCCCTCGGCTAATTGCTCCGCGAGCTTGCCACAGCCGCTCCAATTCCCGCCGCGCGTCCCGTTGCCCACGCCCACAGAAAGTTGTAGCCACCGATAGGTCCGAAGGCGTCCAACACTTCGCCGCAGAGAAACAAACCAGGATGCTTGCGACTCTGCATCGTCCGCGGGTCAATCTCACTCAAGCTCACTCCGCCGCCCGTTACCTCGGCCTTCTTGTAGCCTTCGTCGCCCGTCCACGGCAACGCGCCGCGCACCAGGGTCTCTATCAATCTGAGTCGCTCGTCACGGCGGAGATCCGCCAGCAGGCGCAGAGGATCCACGCCGGCCGCATCCAGCAACGCCGCCGCGAGTCGTTCCGGTAGCTCACGACGTAACGCGTTCGACACCGTGCGCGCACCGTCAGGACGGAGCGCCGCCTCCCATTCGCTCTCGCCGAGCGGCGTCCAGCGCACATGCAGTCGCGCCGATGGATCTCGCTCGGCGCGTGCGCGCACCACCACGTGCGATACATCCAGAACCGACGGCCCGCTGTAGCCGTGGTGCGTGAAGAGAAAGCCGCCGGTTGCGGCCGCGCTCCGATCGTCCGAGCGCGCCGTGATCGTGAGCGGCAGCGACACTCCGGAGAGGACGGCATACGGAGCAGGCTCCGCTGTGATCGGCGTCAGCGCGGCGTACGTCTGGTGTATCGTGTGCCCGAGCTGCTCCAGGATCGACAGTCCAATGCCGTCGCTACCAGTGTTCGGCACGGACAGCCCACCGGTCGCAACGACCACGGCATCCGCTTCCAGCGCCGCGGCTCCCTCGCGCTCAATGCGCCAGCAAGTATTGCTGAGCGGAATGACTCCGGTCACCAACGTCTCCGTCATCAGCCTTGCACCGCGCTGCTTCGCGAGCGCGAGCAGGCCGTCCCGAACATCACGGGCGCGGTGCGAGGCTGGAAACAGCTTTGCTGACTGTTGCTCTTCCACCAGCGGGATCCCCAGCTCCTGCTCAAAAAACACTATCTGCTCCTTGAGCGGCCAGGATCGGACGATCTTGCGTAACGTGTTGGGCGAGGAATCGGTGACGAAGCGCGATTCGTCCACTCGCGCCGGTAGCACGTTGCAACGACCACCACCGCTGATGAGAATCTTACGGCCGCCGTCCCTGGTGCGCTCCAGTAGCAGCGTCTCTGCGCCCGTCGTAGCCGCGAAGATGGCCGCCATCGAGCCCGCCGCGCCGGCGCCGATCACCACGACTCGCCGCTTACGCTCCTCGATCACCCTTGAATCACCGATGCTGTGAGCGCGGTCGGCCTGGCGCTGGAGTGATCACTGGACACGTCTCCATGATAACACGTGGACATTAGCTCGTTCCCAGTTGGCGAATTGCGGCTGCCATGGCACGGCTGCTGCCGAACTCACTGCCCAAATAGTGTGGCCCGCCAATTCGGAGGAATCATGGCACGGAACAGTGATCAGAATGACAATCCCAAACACAGCGCCCAGTACAACGCCGAACACAACACCAGCGGAAGCTCCCGCGACAAGCATCGTGACAATGACGATGAGCGCGACCCAATACCACCGGACCAGCGCAACGACGTCAAACCCGACTCTCGGACAGCGGCACGCGGCGATGCGCGCGATGACGTAGGAAACACCGCACGTGGAACCGACACGCACCCGACAGGCCCCGAAGGAAACGACAAAACCAAGGGACGTCCGCAGCATGACTCGTTCGATGATGATCTGGAGCGCGATAATAGGGATCGTCACAACTAACGAGCGTCACGGAGTACTCCGTTAAGCAATCCGTGACCCAACTATCCTGGGAAAAACAGTTCGCCTGGACCGTGCGAAGCTCATTGAGCATGCGGCTTGATCCGATGTAGCTCCTGTCGAGCTGCGTCGGTGAGACCACGCATTACTATCGCTATCGGATGTCCCCCGGTGAACGCCGCAGCGATCGCGTACAGCGAGCGAAGTGAGAAGCTTCGCTCGCTGGCAATCGCGTACACTGGCTCCCACCGCTCCGGATAGAACTTGGCCTTGAACGTATCCAGCCCGTCGAAGTTGTAGAAGCGCCGCCCGTGCGCACGCACCCAGCGGAAGGCGAGCCTGAGCCACAGCGACTGCTCGTCCAAGTCTCCGGCCCTGCGTGACAACGGCGCAAGCCCGAGCGTGACGTAGTCGGCGTGCTGCTCCGCCATCCAGCGCACCGCGGCATCGATCATCAGTTCGGCGGTCCCGTTCGGCGCATTGCGACCGCGCACAAACTGCTCGGTTAACCACCCGTTCCGCGCCGCTATTGGCGACGCAACCAGGAAACCAACGGGTTCCGCTCCATGCAACGCCACGAATACGCGCCTGTCTAGTAAATGGCCCAGTGTCTCCGGCTCCACCAGGAAATGCAGCGGTGGCAGCCCACGCGTCTCGAGCCACTCGCGCAAGCACTTTTGTAGCCCCGGGTTGTGCTCCGCCGTCTCCGATCCCCACAGCTCCACGCGCACCCCCTTGTTGCGCGCACGGTTGAGCTGCGCCCGTAGCGAAGCATGGCCATCAACTATCGGAGCCCAATCACTCGGACGCCACACCGGCTGTGCGCCGAGCAGGATCGCGGCATGCGTCGGTGAGATTTGATACGTTGCGTCCAGCCGCCCTTCAGCGCCAAAGTACACCACGCGCTCACCGGCTCCTTTCGCGGCATGCTCGAACTCTTTCGCAACATCGGCCAGATGCTCCGCCGCGCATACCGGCGCGCCGCCAACGACCCGCCTCCCAACCGAACGTACGTAACCAACCACTGCCGCATGCTGCGTGGAGAACCAGAGCTGGAAGCCCGGATTGAGTATCTGGTACGCTGTCGTATTCCATCCCAACGCGAGCACCAGCTCTCGGGCACGCTCCCGGTCCGGATGGCTCGCGCTCGTCACCTCGCCTTCATCGCCGCGTTGCGGCGGGCAGGCCCAGGGCGGAGTTGAGCCAGCGCACAAACGGAAGCATTACACTGTATCTGCGCGCAACGATATCTGGCAGTCGCGGACTCAGCACTTCCTCATCCGTTAGCGCTCTACCCACGGTAAAAGATTTGAAGCGAAGCAGGTGCGCGGCCGGATGATCCGCATCGAAGCCGCGCGGTGGACGCTTGAGCACTGACTCCTCGCTCAACTTACCGAACGCGCGGCGGAACGCCGTCTCACCGATGATCGCGTCAAGCTCCTCATGATCCTCAGCGATCTTTTCGCGCAGCACTTTGAGAGCGCTGGTCGGCGGCATCCAGATACCGCCCGCGATCATGCAGGCGCCCGGCGCGATTTGAAAATACAGACCTGCGCCACCGTGCACGGCCTGTGTACCAACTGAGTGCCCGGCGTCGCGATGGTGAAACCAGCAGGCAGCGTTGGTCTTGTATGGTGACTTGTCGTTTGAGAAGCGGACGTCGCGATGAATCCTGAACACCGAGCGCTTGGGACTGCCCGTGATCTCAGGCGCTATCGTTCCCAGCCGGGCGTCGACCTCTTCCACCAGGATCTGCAACGGAAGCTTCACCTCGCGCTCGTACGTCGCGCGATTCTCTTCGAACCACTCCTTGCGATTGTTGCGCGCCAGCGCACGCAGGAACTTCAGCGCCGCGGGACGAAATCCGTTGAACGGTTCGAGATCACTAGCGATCACTATCCCGCCACAGCGATCAAACTGTGATCGTCACGCCGCCGCACGCACCGCGAGCCTGCGTTCCTGCTCATCACGCTGCCCCAGGAACTCGCCAACAGGAGAGAGCGAGGGAACGTGGTCGCACACGATCTTGAGCGTTGCCAGTAGCGGAACGGCCAGGAAAGCTCCGGGAATCCCCCACACCTCCACCCAGAACGCGACGCCGATGAAGATCGCCACAGGATTGAGCGACAGCCGATGACCCATGATCATGGGTCCGACAAAGTTGCCCTGAATCAGGTTGACGGCAACGAAGCTGGCCGGCACCAGCAACGCGTGTCCCACGTTGTCGAACACCGTGAGCGAAGCGATGGTGAACACAACGATTATCGCGAACGCGCCAACGTACGGAATGAATTCCAATACCGTGACCATTGCGCCCCACAGCAACGGGTTGGGCATTCCGAGCAGAAACATCACGCCGCTGACAACCACACCTTCCATCAGATTAAGCAGCGCGGACGTCACCAGATACATGGATAGCGACGTCTCGATTTGCCGAGCCACCTCCACGGCGACGCGTTGACCTGTTGCCTGTGGCAGCACCTTGATCACCTTCTGCAGAAAGAGATCACCCGCCGAGAGGAGGAAGAACAACAGCACGAGCACTTCCAGCAGTGCGCCCACCAAGCTCTGCGTCGTGCCGAAGAAGCGCGAGCCCATGCTCGGCCCCGCTAGAACGACGGTGCGTACCGTCGCCGGCTGACCGGTGACGTTGCTCGCCTTCTCCATCTGCTCGGCGGTCTTGGACATCTGCTCCATCGGCTTGAGCAGCGTATGCAGCTTGGCGCCAGCCTCGGATAGCGTTGCCGGCGCCGAGACCAGCCATCCGCGCGCGGGACCGGCCAGCTCGTACACACCAAACCCGAGTCCGCCGGTGAGAGAGAGGATCAGTATCGCGGCACTGACTCCCGCCGGCAGTCCCAGTCGTCGGCGAGCCCATCGGATTGCGGGGCTCAACAGGAAATTGAGCTCCATTGCGAAGATGATCGGGACAAAGAACGCGTGTCCGAAGTACAGCGTGTACACGACCGCCAGCACCGCCAGCACCGTGATGCCCAGCGACCGACGTGACGGCTCCGCGGTTCGCCCGCCGGCCGTCACGTTGTCAGCATCATCCAGCGCTTGAACCAACACGCTGCTACGATCCCTCCGCTCTAGCGCGATGCAGTTGCTCCATTCTCACGCTGCGCCACAGCAAATAGCGACTGCTGACTGGAGGCAGATTTGAGGACCGCGAGCGCCTTCTGTAGCTGGTTATCGTCGCTCAGATACTTGCGCTTGGTGGCCGATTCGCCGAATGCGAGTGTCGTGATTCGCATACCGATAATACGGTCCAGCTCCTCACCACCCGTCGCCAGGAGCGTTGGATCGACAGTGACACCCTTTGCGCGCAATCGGGCGACAAAGGCGCTCCGCATTTCCGGTGTCACCGTGAACGTGATCGGGACCTTGCCCCTGAACGTGCTGGCGTAATCCTGCAGCTCAGACGCAAAGATCTGCTGCTTTGGAGCAAGCGACTGGAGCAGCTTCTGCTCAGGCGTGCTCAGCGTATCCGGTTTGATGATGATGTCCGGCGTTATCGCGCCGCCGCCGTAAACAATACGACCGGCGTCGCTCTTGAACTTGGGACGCGCGCGCTTGACCGAATCGCTTTCGAGCGAGTCGGGCATCACTTCAACAAACTCACCGTCAGGCAACAGCTTGCGCTCCTTCTGAATCGAGCGTCCACTTGGTGTATACCACTTGGCCGTCGTCATCTTGAGCGCGTAGCCACCCTCTAGCTGGAAGAGACTCTGCACCAGCCCCTTTCCAAACGACGTGGTGCCTACGAGCAGCGCGCGATCGTGATCCTGCAGCGCGCCCGCAACAATCTCCGCCGCCGAAGCGCTGCGACCATCAATCAGCACGACTGTCGGAATAGATGGGACGCGTGGCTCGTCAGTGGCGCTGTACGCCTGCACTTCGCCGGTGCGCCCGCGTACGCTGAGAATTGGCTGGCCCTGCTTGAGGAACAGGTTGCTCATGCTGATGGCCTGATCCAGGAAGCCGCCCGGATTGCTGCGCAGATCGAGGACGAGACGGGTCGCGCCCTTCTTCTTGACCGCCGCAATGGCGTCGTCCAACTCCTGCGTGGCGGTCTCGTTGAACTGCTGCACCGGTACGTAACCGACGCTATCGAACACAAGCGTGTACGGAACCGCTGGGATGTGCACGATTGCACGCGTGAACGTCATCGGAATGGGCTCCGGAACATCGGGGCGGCCAAACTTCACCGTCACCGTGGTACCCGGATCGCCCTTAAGCTTGTCGGACACCTGTGCCGTGGTCCAGCCGCGCGCATTAGTGGTGTCGATCTGAATAATGCGGTCACCTTCCTGCACCCCGCCCGCGGCGGCCGGCGTGTTCGGGAATACCCGCTGCACAGTGACAAAGCCCTGCGTCTCGGCGATCTCCATTCCAATGCCGCCGTATTTGCCACCAGTCTGCTGATTGAACTGCGCAAACTCCTTGGGCGTGAACAGGACCGAATAGGGGTCCTTCAGCTCATGCACCAACCCCTGGGCGGCCTTCTCGTACAGTGAATTTGACCCCACGCTATCTACGTAGCGCGAGGCGGTGATGCGCAACACTTCGTCGAGAAGCTGGGCGCTCGCGACGTTTTGCTGCTGCTGGATGATGAAAGCTCCCGCGACTACCGGGAGAGCGACCGTCGCCAGGACGGATAGATGGGAAACGCGGAATTTGCGCATATAGATTGTAAATTTACGGGGCCATATGGTTCCGCGTTGTAGCCGCGCTTGCAGATACGGTTGCAAGTATCGGCACCTGCGCCGGCGCAAGAGCGTATTCCACGTGCCACTCACGGTCTGCCTGCTGAAATGATGCGTTGCGCAGCAACCCCGCCGTGATCAGCATCTCGTGTGCCGGTATTAAGACGCGCTGGAGGTGCGAAGGGTATCGTTGAGTGAGCGGAAGCTGCGCCGCGAGCCGCTCGAGGGGAACGCGCCACTTATCGTGGCCCTCCGTACGGATGACGCTGAGTAGCCGGTACAGCCGCCGCGCGACCGGATTGGACAGACTCTGGTACTGCGGCAGCGATAGCGCCACAGTGGCACCGGCTGCTATGTTAGCTCGAATCAGGGGCGATATGATCACGCGCGCATCACCCGGTTCCGAGGCAGCCATTGAGGAGAAGAGGGCCAGCTGATCCCGGTCGGTGAGCCTGCGCCGCTCGATCGTCACAGAGTTCAAGAGAGTAAAACTGCCCTCCAACGGCGGTTCAGCCGGTATTCCATATACTCCACCAGATTCCAGAGTCGTGCGCTCCAGGCGGGTCAGCGCGGAACGCAGCTGCTCATACGTGCGCCCATCGACTCTACGCCCTATAGATCGCAGAAACGCATGTAACGTGAACGTTAAGGATCCATCCTCGGGCGACCCCGAATCACCGTATCGGTGCATTAGCTCAACGTAGACGTCCTGGTCGAAGGTACCCGGGAGCCGATCTCCTGGCGCCGGGAGTACTCGCCACCGTCCGCCGCCCTCTGGAGCGTAGCTTATCGCCCCTTCTTCAGCCGAGTCACTCAGTCGGAAAAGTGGCAGTGCTTCCAGTGATCGGTCGAGAACAACCGTCCTGGTGGCGGTGCGACGGATCGGTGCTCCGA
>JBBSHV010000083.1:0-10113 GCA_038232435.1 Gemmatimonadales bacterium
ATAACCCCCCAATTCGCATCGCGCGATTCACGCTGCCCCCGGGCGGGCGAGTGGCACTGCGCCCCCCCACCGGCCCATCGCGGCAGCGGCGCATCGTCGGTGTCAGCCGTGTTGCGCCGCTACTCGGACTGCGTTAGTTCTGGACATGCTTGAGCCCGCGTTGCTCCAGCAGCGGCTCGACACTCGGATCGCGACCGCGGAACGCGCGGTACAGAGCGCCCACGTCATCGGTGCCGCCGCGGGACAGGATCATGTCGCGGAAACGTTGGCCGTTTGCGCGCGTCATGCCGCCGTGCTCCACGAACCAGGCGTACGCGTCGTCGTCCAGCACTTCGCTCCACAAATAGGCGTAGTAGCTCGCCGCGTAACCGCCGCTCCAGATGTGCGCGAAGTACGTCGTGCGATAGCGCGGTGGGACGTCACGCATGTCCACGTTGAAGCGCTTGAGCGCCGCTGCCTCGAACGCATCCACTTGCTGCTGCGGAGCATCGGCCGGGAGCGTGTGCCACGCTATATCGAGCAGCGCCGCGCCCAGGTACTCCGTGGTGCCAAAGCCCTGATTGAATGTGCGCGACTTCTTGATCTTGTCCACTAGCGGCTGCGGCATGAGCTCGCCCGTTCTGTAGTTCTTTGCGTAATTCGCGAACACCGTCGGCTCCAGCGCCCAGTGCTCATTGAACTGGGATGGGAACTCCACGAAGTCACGCGGGACACTCGTGCCCGCCAGCGTCGGGTACTCAACCTGGGAAAACATGCCGTGCAGAGCGTGTCCGAATTCGTGGAACATCGTGGTCACGTCGTCGAAGCTCAACAGCGCGGGCTGGCCCGGCGCCGGCTTGGTGAAGTTGGCGACGTTGAAAACCACGGGCTTTGTCCCGAACAGTCCCGACTGGTCCACGAAGCTGCTCATCCACGCGCCGCCACTCTTGTTGTCGCGCTTGAAGTAATCGATGTAGAAGAGCGCCATCGGTTTGCCGTCCGCATCCGATACCTCGAACACGCGCACGTCGGGCTGGTACACTGGGATGTCCTTGCGCTCCTTGAACGTTACTCCGTACAACTTGTTCGCGGCGAAGAAAACTCCGTCGTGCAGCACTCGATCCAGTTCGAAGTACGGCTTGATCTGTGTCTCGTCCAAATCGTACTCGGCCTTGCGTACCTGCTCCGCATAGTACTGCCAGTCCCACGGCGCGAGCGTGAAACCGCCCTTCTGCCGATCGATCAGCGTCTGCATCCTACCCGCTTCGGCCCGCGCCTTGGCTGTCGCTGGCGGCACCAGGTCGGTCAACAACTTGATCGCCGCCTCTGGCGTCTTGGCCATTTGGTTGTCCAGCTTGTACGCCGCGTAGGTGGGGAAACCAAGCAGCTTGGCGCGCTCAGCCCGCAGTTGTGCCAGGCGCTTCACCGTGGCTCGCGTGTCGTTCGAGTCACCATGCTCGGCCCGCTCAGTGGCCGCGACGAACAGTCGCTGGCGCGTTGCGCGATTGCTGAGCGACACCTGCGCCGGTTGCTGCGTCGTGTTCTGCAACGGCAGCACCCACTTGCCGTCCGCCCCGCGCCGCTTGGCCGCATCAGCGGCGGCCGCGACCTCACCCTCGCTCAGCCCCGCCACGTCCGAGCGGTCGGACACGGTAACCGCTCCGGCTTTGGTTGCGCCGAGCAGGTCGTTCTGGAACGAGGTTGTAAGCTTCGACTCTTCCTGGTTCAGTGCACGGAGACGTGTCTTGTCTGCTTCCGAAAGTTGCGCGCCGGCGCGCACGAAGTCGCGGTGATATCGATCGACAAGGAATTTCTGCTCTGGATTGAGCCCCGTCGCGTCGCGCCGATCATAAATGCTGTTTATGCGCGCGTACAACTTGCCATTGAGATAGATCGCGTCGCTATGAGCCGCGAGCCGGGGTGCCTCTTCCTTCCGTATCTGCTGCAGCACGTCGTTGGTGTTGGACTGTGTCACGGC
This sequence comes from Gemmatimonadales bacterium, assembly GCA_038232435.1. Lineage (GTDB taxonomy): Bacteria > Gemmatimonadota > Gemmatimonadetes > Gemmatimonadales > Gemmatimonadaceae > Fen-1247. The sequence goes on from JBBSHV010000083.1 coordinate 1,958, forward strand.
GGAGAAAACTCTCTGGACGCGGTTTAACAACTGTCCCGAGCGTTCCATCGCGACTATGGTGTTCTCGAACGTGGGCGGCGCGGCCTGATTCGCGATCGCCTCGATCTCCACCAGGTGCTGCTTCATTCCTTCTTCCAGTGCCGGTTGAAAATCCGAGTCGTGGATCCTGTCGAATGGTGGCGCCTGGTAGGGAAGGGTGCTGGCCGCGAAAAACGGATTGGACGGATCGAACGATACGTGCGGCGTCGCCGCGGTGTTTGTCGAGGAGGCCACTGGCTGGGCGCCCCCTGCACCCGGATTTGAATGTGCGCAGCCGGTCGCAACTACGCCGACGGCGATCAAGAGCGAACGGGATCGGGACATGCCAGAGAATCCTTTACGTTGGGATGAGCGTCACGGAGCAACGCGACGCAATTATCCCATTGATCCCGGACACACGGGATCAATGGGATGTGACAACGAGCCGCTTATGCTGCTATGCTGCCATGCTCGTCGGAGTGAGAACCGACATACACCCCGGTACAATAAATACGAGTGCCCGCGGGAAACTAGCTATACCCCTGAGGATTAGACTAGTTGCTAGGCCTCTTTCTTCCGGCGCGCCGTGCTTAGCTCCAGTAGCGGCGGTGTCCCGTTGGTGATGCACGACTCGGTCACACGCACCTCGACGACGTCGTCGCGAGCCGGGATGTCGAACATCACTTCCATGAGCGACTCTTCCAGGATTGCGCGCAGTCCGCGCGCGCCCGTGCCGCGCTTGAGCGCCTTGCGCGCGATGGCGGCGAGTGCACTCTCCTCGAACGTGATCTTAACATCGTCCAGGGCGAAGAGGCGGATGTACTGCTTGGTGAGCGCGTTCTTCGGCTCCTTGAGGATTCGCGTGAGCGACTCCTCGTCCAGCGCGTCCAGCGCGACTGTTACGGGAAGACGCCCGACCAGCTCGGGGATGAGGCCGAAACGGAGCAGATCATCCGGCTCGACTTCGGAGAACGCGTTCTTGGTGTTTGCCGCCTTCTTCCCTTCAACGCCGCCAAAGCCGATCTGCCGCCGTCCGACACGTGACTCGATGATTTTTTCCAATCCGTCGAAGGCGCCGCCGCAGATGAACAGGATGTCCTTAGTGTTGATCTGGATGTATTCCTGCTGCGGATGCTTGCGGCCGCCCTGCGGCGGAACTGATGCGACTGTCCCCTCGATAATCTTGAGCAGCGCCTGCTGCACGCCCTCGCCCGACACGTCGCGCGTGATGCTGGGGTTCTCCGACTTGCGCGCGATCTTGTCGATCTCATCGATGTAGACGATGCCGCGCTCGCAGTCGTTCACGTTGAAGTCGCCGGCCTGCAACAGGCGGACGAGGATGTTCTCCACGTCCTCGCCGACGTAGCCAGCTTCGGTGAGCGTTGTCGCGTCGGCGATGGTGAAAGGGACGTCCAGAATGCGCGCAAGCGTGCGCGCGAGCAACGTCTTACCCGTACCCGTCGGTCCAACGATGAGAATGTTGGACTTGTCCAGCTCGACGTCCTCGTCCTTCACCGACGTCGCGTTGATGCGTTTGTAGTGGTTGTACACCGACACGGCAAGCGTCTTCTTGGCGTGCTCCTGACCGATCACATACTGGTCCAGGACGTCCTTGATCTCCTGCGGCGACGGGACCTGCGTGATCGCATCGGCGACCTCGCGCTCCTCATCTTCCTGCAGGATCTCGTTGCACAGCGCGATGCACTCATTGCAGATGTACACGGACGGCCCGGAGATGAACTTCCGGACGGAGTCCTTGGACTTACCGCAGAATGAGCAGCGTAGGTGTTTATCGGTGGACATATCCCCTGAAAGGAAATACCCGTCAGTGACGGGGTCAACCAGTCCTGACGGGTATCGACCTTGTGATTTAATTCACAAGGTGACGGTTACACCGTCACCTGGGGCTGCGTGGACGCGTCGATCAGCTCGCCGCGGTGGGTGATGACGTTGTCGATAAGGCCATAGTCCTTGGCCTCGTCGGCCGAGAGGAAGCGGTCGCGATCGGTGTCGCGCTCAACTCGCTCGAGCGGCTGGCCGGTGTGCTTGGCCATCAGTGAGTTCAGCTTCTCGCGTAGGAAGAGGATCTCCTTCGCCTGGATCTCGATGTCCGAAGCAGAGCCGCCGCCGCCGCTCTGGGACGGCTGGTGGATCATGATGCGCGAGTGCGGCAACGCGAAGCGCTTTCCCTTGCGACCTGCCATGAGCAGGAAGGCACCCATGCTTGCGGCCATCCCCATGCACGTGGTACTCACCGGGCTCTTGAGGTACTGCATGGTGTCGTAGATCGCCATGCCGGCCGAAACCGAGCCGCCGGGCGAGTTGATGTACATGTGAATGTCGCGCCCCTCGTTATCCGACTCGAGGAATAACAGCTGCGCGATGATGATGTTTGCGACATCATCGGTGACCGGTGTTCCCAGGAACACGATGCGGTCCATCAGGAGGCGCGAGAAGACGTCGTAAGTGCGCTCGCCGCGCGACGACCGCTCGATAACGTATGGTGCGAAAATCGTTGCCATTTTTTAGTTCAGCTCTTTGTGACAATGTCATTTTGGTCCATCAACCACTTGAATACCTTGTCCTCGGTGATGGTCCGCTCCAGGTCCTTGATGCGGCCACCCTTTTCGAGTGCAGCGTAAAGCTGGCCCACGTCCATCTTTCGCTCGGCTGCCTGCTCACCAATCCGATCGTCTATGTCACGCTCGGAGGCGGTCAGCTTTTCGCGCTCGGCCAGCGTGTCGATCACCAGGTCGCGCTTGATCTGCCGTTCGGCTACCGCGCGGAACTCGTTGTCGAATTCCTTGCGGCTTTCTTCAGGGATGCGATACGCTTCGGCGTAGTTATCGACCAGCTGGTTGACCCAGCTACCCGGCACGTCGAACGGATTCGCTGTAATGATCTCGTCCATGAGTTGCTGGCGAGTCGCTGACTCGCTCTCACGCTCGACGTACTTCTTCATGTCGTCGCGCACAGCATTGCGCAGCGCATCGGCTGAGTCGAAGTCGCCCACTTCGCCGGCGAAAGCGTCGTCGAACTCGGGGAGTGTCTTGCGCTTGACCTCGCGCAACGTCATGAGAACGGTCTTGGTCTGGCCTCGCTGTGCCTCATCCGGGAAGTCCTCGGGCCAGCGCACCGGGCGCTCAATCGTCTGGCCCGGATTCGCTTCCATGATCAGCTCTTCCATCCCCGCGATCGCCTTGCCGTCGCCCAGGACGAGCGTCACATCCTGCGGGTTGCCGAGGTTGCCCTGGTCGTCGGCCACCGCGAGGGCGACGAGTACGGTGTCACCTTCTATCGGCTTGTCGTCGACCGGTGCCCAGACAGCGCGCTCCTCGCGCACGTGGTCAATCTGTTCCTGGAGCTGTTCGTCGGTGACATCTGTCGGCGCGCGCTCGATGCGAAAACCGCTTGTATTACTTAGCTCGGGCGTGGGCCGCACCTCGTAGTGGAACTCGAAGGTGAGCGGCTGGCCTTCCTCGAATTTGAGGTCGTGGATGTGCGGTTGCGAGGCGACCTTGATGTCCTCCTTCTCCACTATCTCCTTGTAGGCCTCGCGCACCACGGACTCGATAGTCTCGTTGCGGATTGCCTCGGCGAAGCGCTTCCTGACCATGGCCACCGGGGCCTTGCCTGGACGGAAGCCGGGGAGCCGAGCGGACGACGCATACCGTTTGGTCGTCTTCTCTTCAGCGGCCGCGACTTCCGCCGCCGGAACCGACACTTCCACGGCGCGGTCGACGCCGGTAGTGGTCTTGGGGGTGATCTGGATCTCCATGGTCGCAATTTAACTAACCGCGTAGCTACTGAACGACTGGTCGAACGGCTTGAAAAGGTGCTGAAACGTGGTTGCTGGAGGCCCGCCGCAGCGGCGTAAAAACAAGCGCCCCGGCCTGGAGGGCCGGGGCGCTGTGGTACAATGGTATCGTGCGAGCGTTTAGAACATCACGCCGAAAGTAACCGGCACAAAGTTCATGCTCCGGCCATTTCCCGCGGCGTACTGGTTGTAGCGGCTCTCTATGAAAGCGTTGAAGCCGGACAGTGGCACGATGATTCCGCCGCCGACGTTGAAGCCGAGCTTGGTATCACCACTCACCGTGACGTTTCCGGTGGACGAATTCGGCCTGTAAGCACCGAGACCGCCGATCAGATACGGACGCGCAGCGGCCTGAGCTGGCAGGCTATATACCGCGTTACCGGTGACCGACCAGACATGGTAATTGGACGGCGTGTTCTTGAGGCCAAAGTTGTTGTAGGCCACGTCGCCACGGAAGCTGACCGGGTAGTGCGGGGCTGCCACGCCGAGCGATCCCATGACGTCATAGCCAGTGTTCGCGTTAAGGCCATCCACGCCGTTCGCGTTGGACAGACTTCCGGTCGGGATTGCAGCCCCGCCGGCGATGCCGAGAGAGTACGGCTTACTCGGGGAGGTAACAGCCTGAGCGCTTGCAGTGGCCGCACCGGCGGCCGCGATCGCGAGTACAGCAACAAACTTGGAAAAGCGAAACATATATGCTCTTGTAATGGTTCGGGTTAAGTCCACGCCGGCAGCCTGAAGCGCTGCGGCGTGGGTTAGCCAGTTCTACAACAGATGTTTACAAATGTTTCGCGGTTTTATCGACTATTCGAGACTGAAATGCGTTTCCGACCGGGTACGGGGATGAATCAGCGGCGTGAACGGGAAATTCACTGGCAGTGTATCTTTGGTCGTCCGATCTGATCCTGCAACGTGGGCACTACGGCACCCATATGTATCCGCGATTTCACCTAGCGCGCTCACGCTCGATACGTTGTTGCCTGGGCGTGGTTGCCCTGTTGCTGCTGCCGCGCCTTGCGGGTGCGCAAGGGCCGGAGAGCGGCGACAGTACGCGGCGGCGCGGTGCGCCAGCGGGTGCCCGCGGCAACACGGATGGAACGGCGCCGTGGCGCGTCGGCGGCTTCCTGGGCATCGCTCGCAACTCTCCGTCCAGGCGCTTTCTCGGCTCCACGCCCGGATTCGACCATCTCTTTCTGGGGCTGGAGGCGCTCACGCCGGTGCTGCGTCTCGGGGCTGTCCAGGTGTCGTACGGGGTGCAGCTCCTCCCGTTGGTTCGGGCGTCGGGGAACATCCAGCGCGTGGTCGTGGTCGTGGTCCGTGACAGTGGCCGTGGTGTCACGCTTCCCGTGCGCCGGACCAGGATTGTTCAGGTTCCCGTAACGGCTTACGCGTTTGGTCTCTCGCCTTTCGGGCTACAGATCGCGGGTCGTGTCGCATCGGCCGTTTCCCTGTATGCCGCGACGGCAGCTGGTGGGCTGATTTTTGACCGCCCCTTTCCGGTTCCAGAGGCGCGGAGGGTCAACTTCACGCTCGAATTCGGTGGCGGTGTGCTGGTGCGCATGGGACGCGGCCAGTGGGTTCGAGCCGGCTACAAGTACCACCACCTGTCCAACGCCTACACCGCTCCGGAGAACCCGGGTCTCGACGGAAACGTGTTCTATGCCGGCTACGACTGGTCTGTTCGGTTGCCCCGATAGGAAACCGCTCTTGTTGCCGGGAGACGATAACTCGATATCGTTAGCAAATGCATGTGCCTACGTCGATGCGATGCGCGAGGAGTGGACTCGGTAGCGGTCGGCGTGCGGAATTTTCGTGGTCAGCCCGTTCCGTTCGCCGCGCGTTCCATGCCAGCGTCAACGGAACGGCCATCGCGATGGCGCCCAATATCCCCGCCCACCACAGGCCGTGGCGTAGGCACAGCGCGATGGGCATGATTCCGTTCAGCGCGTAAAGCACGAGTGGAAGTCGGGTCGGCGACACGCGTTGCGCGAATCCAGCAGGCCCGACAACGGCGAGCATCGCGCGCGCGACCAGCGTTCCCGTGAGCCACCAGCCGAGCCAATTAGACAGTGGCATCCCGTAGAAGAAGCCGCGGGTGTGCCAGATCCAGTGGTTTGTCGCGACCGTCATCGCGGGGTCCATCGCGACGTCCCACGCGGTGAGAATGAGGCCAGCGGTCGCGGCCCATCGCCACTTTGTCGCGCTCGACGCATCAGTGCGAAGCAGTCGTCCGCACATAGCCAGCGAGCAGTACAGCATGAAGAACCACGACAGCGGGATGGGGAAGGGGACCCGTCCGAGAACGCGGTAGCCAAGCAGCGGTGTGTAGGAGTACGGGCCGAAAGGGAGACCCGTGCTCGTCCCCGTTAGCTCGGCCGCGAGTGAGATCGCGAAACCAACGAGCATCAACGTCGTGGCGCGCGGCCAGCCAAACTTCCCTGCCGCGTGAAACAATGCCGCGAGCGCGCCCACGATCACGTATGAAGGCCCGGAGAATCGCCATCCCAGGATGTATATCGTTTTGGCTGGATCCTGGGCGAGCCAGGCCGGCGGGTTTCCTGCCAGGATCGTGACCAGCGCGATGGTCGAAAAGACAATCAGTGCACCGTGAATCCAGAGGAGTGGTGTCGCGATGCGTGTATCTCGCGTATTGGAGTCAAGAAGTGTTGCGCCGACCGATGTTGTCCCCTTCACGCCGCGGCTCCGATCATTTCGGCAACAATCTTCCCGGAGCTGAGCACACCGGGAATGCCGGCGCCCGGGTGGGTTCCGGCGCCGGCGAAATACAGGTTAGGAATGTCTTCACTCATGTTATGTGGCCGGAACCACGCTGATTGCGTGAGGATGGGCTCGACGGAAAAGGCGCTCCCGAGATGACTGCCAAGCGTGTCCCGGAAGTGCAGCGGATCGATGTACCGCTCTGTCACGATATGCCTGGACAGACCCGGTAGATACCGCTGCTCCAGGTAGTTCACGATGCGGTCGCGATACCCGCGCGCCGTGACGCGCCAGTCAGTACCGTTCGCGAGATGTGGCACGGGCGACAGCACGTACCACGAATCGCAGCCCGGCGGCGCGAGTGAAGCATCCGTCGCGGTCGGGCGGTGCAGGTAGAGCGAGAAGTCATCCGCCAACTTCTTCCCGATAAAGATGTCGTTCAAAAGCTCGCGGTAGCGCGCGCCCATGAGGATCTCGTGATGCGCGATGTTGTCGTACCGCCTATCGGTTCCGAAGTAGAGGACAAAGAGAGACATGGAGTAGCGCAGTCGCTCGATGCGCCGGTCAGTGTTGCGACGCCGGTGACGCGGATGAACCAGCTTGAGATATGTTGTTGCTACGTCCGCATTGCTCACCACAGCGTCCGCTTGCAACAGCTCTCCGGATGCCCGGCGCACGCCAGTCGCGCGCCGCGTTCCCTGATCTATCTCTATCTCGGCCACCGCACAATTGAGGTGCAACGTTCCGCCAAGCTCCGCTAAGAGGCGCACCAACGCGTCGACCAGTGCGCCTGTGCCGCCCATCGCGAACCAGACGCCCCACTGTTGCTCCAGGGTGTGGATCAGCGCGTACAGCGAGCTGGTCTGGAATGGATTGCCGCCAACCAGCAGCGGATGGAACGATAGTACCTGGCGCAGGCGCTCGTCTCGCACGAATCCATTCACAAAGCTCGCGACCGATCGGTGCGAGCGCAGCCGAGCAAGGTCCGGGAGGACGCGAACCATATCGCTCATGTGTGTGAATGGCTTGTCGATGAGCGCCATCCCGGTGCGAAAGATATCCTCGGCGGCTTTGCGAAATGCGAGATATCCATTCACATCGGATGGGCTCCACTCCCGTATCTGAGCGACAACGGAATCACGGTCGCCGTTGTATCTAAAGACTGATCCGTCCTCGAATCTGATGTTGTAGAACGGGTCGATGGGAACGAGTGACACGTAGTCCGCGGTTGTTTTACCGGCGGCAGCGAACAGCTCGTCGAGAAGCCACGGCGCGGTGATGATGGTGGGGCCGCCATCGAAGGTGAAACCGTCCTGGGTGTAGACGTACGCGCGGCCGCCGGGCTTGTCGCGCTGCTCCACCACAGTCACTTCGTGCCCCGCGGCTGAGAGACGGATTGCGGCGCTCAATCCGCCGAAGCCGCTCCCGATAACGACGATGTTCACGCCAGCCCCACCTGAGGTTTCACCCGAGCTTCATGCCGGAGTGGTCGCGTCGCCGTTGTGCTGGCCGAGCCACGCTGGTCCGCTTCGTTTCCAGGCGTGCCAGAGCACGACAGCCTTACCTCGTAGCTGCACCCGCGCTCGCCGGGTGAGCGTGTCGC
>JBBSHV010000084.1:0-10048 GCA_038232435.1 Gemmatimonadales bacterium
TCGGCGTTCTTGCAATTTCAGATCACCGACAAGAGCAGCGCGCTGGAACGGGCGCTCCCACGCATCGACGCCGCGGTTAAGGGATTAGCGCCGGCGACGTCAGTCGCTGCGACAACCACCGCTCCGGCCACCGACAGCACCAAGAATGCGCTCGCGGGGCTGTTCTCAAACGACACCACCACTAAGAATCCCGCCGATACGGGCACCAAGACGGATTCCGCCGCCGCTGTGTCACCCAAGAACGGCGCCTTCTCCAAGTTGGTGCAGCAGGGCCAGATGCCCGGCGAGTACTACGTGGCGTCTGCCGACGTACCGCTGGTCCAGCGATATCTGTCCGATGCCGCGGTGCAGGGCGCACTTCCGCCCGGCAAGGTTGTGCGCTGGTCCAACGATACTACATCGCTCGGAAATAACGCGTACCGCGCGCTGTATGTACTTGATGCGCGCCCGATCATCACCGGCGAGTACCTGACCGACGCTCGGCCGACGACGTCGCCGACTGAGGGCACTGTCGTCGAGTTCCAGCTGAACAACGAGGGCGGACGCCGCTTCCGCAACGAGACCGCCAGGCACGTGAAGGACTTCATGGCGATCGTACTTGATAGCACTGTCATGGGCCGCCCGCCCGTTATTCAGAGCGCGATCGGCACACGCGGCCAGATCACACTCGGCGGACGCGATCTGCAGGCCGCACAGGATCTCGCGCTGGTGCTTCGCGCTGGTGCCTTGCCCGTGCCGCTCAAGATCGCCGAAGTCCGCAACATCGGCCCCAGCCTGGGTCGAGACTCCATTCAGGCCAGCATTCGCGCGGGTGTCATCGCCGTCGCGCTCGTCGTGCTGATCATGCTGGTGTACTATCGCTTCTCCGGCATGCTCGCGGTGCTGGGGCTCACGCTGTACATGCTGTACACGCTGGCCGTGCTCGCCGGCTTCGATGCGACACTGACACTGCCGGGGCTTGCGGGCTTCGTCCTCTCCATCGGTATAGCGGTGGACGCGAACGTCCTCATCTTCGAGCGGATCCGAGAAGAGTTGGACCACGGCAAGTCCAATCGTCTCGCCATCGACGAGGGGTTCCGGCACGCACTGCCGGCCATCATCGATTCCAACGTATCGGCCGCGCTTACAGCGGCCGTGCTGTACCAGTTCGGAACGGGCCCGGTCCGCGGCTTCGCCGTGACGCTGCTTGCCGGTATCGCTGCATCCATGGTGACCTCGATTTTCGTGGTGCGCACCTTCTACATGATCTGGCTAAACCGAACGTCCAGCCAGCAGCCACTGAGCATATAAATGCTGCGAATTTTTCACGACACTCATTACGACTTCATCCGCTGGTGGAAGGTCGCTGCCGGTCTTACTGTGTTCTTTGTTCTCCTTGGATTCGCGTCACTCGCGGTCGAGGGGATGAACTACAGCATCGAGTTCACCGGCGGCACGCTTAAGCAGGTGCAGTTCAAGAACGCGCCGGACGCGTCCCGGATTCGCGCCACGCTCGACGCGGCTGGCTTCCGCGATGCAGAGATTCAGCAGTTCGGATCACCGAGTGACTTCACACTGCGTGTGCGTGGCGCTCAGGACGTGGCTGCGCAGGCCAACGGCGCCGAGCTGGTGTCCAGGCGGGTGGACAGCGTTCTCGTGAGCCGGTTCGGCGCGAACAACGTCACGGTTGTTCGCACTGAGGCCGTGGGCCCGCGAGTCGGGAGCGAGCTGCGCCGAAACGCGTTGATCGCGATCCTGCTCTCGTTCGTCATCACGCTCATCTATCTGGCCATTCGCTTCGAGTGGCGCTTCGGCCTCGCCGCGGTGCTCGCAACGGCACACGACATCTTCACGACACTTGCCTTTGTCAAGTTGATGCACCTGGAGATATCGCTCACCGTTGTTGCCGCGCTCCTCACCGTGCTGGGGTACTCGCTGAACGATACGATCATCATCTTTGATCGAGTACGCGAGGACCTGCGCAAGGGGCGCAAGGAGACGCTGTACGACACGCTTAACCGCGCCATCAACGAGACGCTCCCGCGCTCAGTTCTCACGCACGCGACCACCACCGCGGCTACTCTGGCGCTGCTGATCTTCGCCGGCGAAGTCATCCGGCCTTTTGCGTGGGTAATGTTGTTCGGTATCGTCACTGGAACATTCAGCTCCATCTATGTCGCCGGCCCGGTACTCCTCTGGATCGAGCGCAAGTATCCTCGTGTCAACGCCGCATGGAAACAAGCTTCATCGACAGCCACGCCCACCTCGCGGACGAGGCCTTCGCCGGTGACCGCGACGAGGTAATCGCCCGCGCCCGCGACGCCGGCGCGGCGGCTATCGTCTGCATCGGCGCTTCGGTCGAGCAGGCTCGTCAAGCAGCCCGGATCGTCCAGGCGAATCCGGGCTTTGTCGCCTACACGGCGGGCGTGCACCCGCACGACGCGCGCGACTTCGACCCAACGCGTGATGTAGACGCGCTCGCCGAGCTGCTCGCCGGTGGTGCCGTTGCCGTGGGCGAGTGCGGGCTGGACTACCACTACGACAATTCTCCGCGCGATCTGCAACGACGCGCCTTCGCGGCGCAGTTGGATCTCGCAGGCCGCTTCCACTTGCCCGTCGTGGTGCACACTCGCGACGCGGAAGACGACACACGGGCAATGGTCGAGGAAGCGGGAAGGGAAGGAATACGCGGCGTGCTGCACTGCTTCACCGGAAGCGCTACTCTGGCAGAAACGGCGCTCACCGCGGGCTGGCATATCTCCTTCAGCGGCATCGTCACATTCAAGAAGTGGGCGGACGAAGCCGTGGTCCGCCTGGTCCCCGACGATCGGCTCCTCGTCGAGTCCGACGCACCTTATCTCGCGCCAGTGCCCTTCCGCGGCAAGCGCAACGAGCCGGCCTGGGTCGCGCTCACCGCCGACCGGATCGCCCTGGCTCGCGGTGTATCGTCCGCGGAGCTTCGTGCACAGATCACACGCAACGCGAAAGCGTTATTTTCTCTCAATGTCGCTCAAGCCCGTTCACACTGATAAAGCACCGGCCGCGATCGGGCCATATTCGCAGGGCACTATCGCGAATGGCTTTCTGTTCACAGCCGGTCAGATCGCACTCGACGCCGCCACCGGTGAGATGTCCACCGGCAACGTCGCCGAGCAGACCGAAGTGGTGATGCGCAATCTCGCCGCGGTAATTACGGAGGCCGGCGCTACGTGGGCTGACGTCGTCAGGACGACGGTGTACCTGCACGACATGGCCGCCTTTCCCACGGTGAACGAGATCTACGGCCGATGGTTGGGCGATGCGCGACCAGCGCGTTCTACGATCCAGGTCTCCGCTCTCCCACGCGGGGGCCTCGTCGAAATCGACGCGATCGTCGCTCTCCCAGACTGAAGTGTCAGCCACAGCTGTCAGGCTCACCAGCTTCGCCAGCAGCGCCGGCTGCGCGGCCAAGATGGGGGCGGCCGATCTCTCCTCAGTGCTCGCCGCCATCCCGGGGAGCGACGATCCGCGTCTGCTCGTCGGCCGCACTACCTTCGACGATGCGGCGGCCTTCCAGATCAGCGACGATCTGGCGCTCATCCAGACGGTGGACTTCTTTCCGCCGATGGTGGATGATCCGTATCTCTTCGGCCAGATCGCGGCGGCCAACGCGCTTTCCGACGTGTACGCGATGGGCGGCCAGCCGCTCACCGCGCTCAATATCGTCGCCTTCCCATCGGACCAGCTCGGTGCCGAAGTTCTCACGCAGATACTCCTGGGCGGTGAGGACAAGGTTCGCGAGGCCGATGCGATCGTCGTCGGCGGACACACCGTGCTCGATCGCGAGGTTAAGTACGGGATGGCGGTGACAGGAAAGGCGCACCCGCGCTTCCTGCTCACCAACGCCGGCGCGCGCGTCGGTGACAAGCTCGTGCTCACCAAACCGATCGGTACGGGAATCATCACGACAGCGGTGAAGCAGGGACTCCTCACCGGAGAACGCGCCGCGCGCGTCTTCACCTCGATGACAACGTTGAACGGTCCAGCCAGTCGCGCCGCGCTCGCCGTCGGTGCGACGTGCGCCACAGATGTCACCGGCTTCTCCCTGCTCGGCCACGCCTCGCACATCGCTCGTGCGAGCGGTGTCAGCATCCGCATAGTCATGCGCGACGTGCCCATCTTTGACTGGGTCCTCGAGGCCATAGCGCAGGGCGTTCACACCGCCGGCGGCGGCCGCAACGCATCCTATCTCGAGGATATGGTCGACTGGGGCTCCTCCAGCGCCGTCGACCGCGCGGTGCTCACCGATCCACAGACCTCCGGCGGTCTCCTCGTTGCGGTCGCCCCAAACAAGCTGGACCGTTTTCTCATGCGCGTCTCCGGCGCAGTCCCCATCGGAGACGTCATCCAACCAGCCGATGCGCCGCTTATTGTCGTGTAACGGGGGTGTACGGGGTCTGGTGGCCCCCGCGGTCTTCAAAACCGTTGCGGCCGCGCATCGCGCGGTTCGGTGGGTTCGATTCCCACACACTCTCGCCACGCTTCTCACGCTGGTCTTCCTGACGCTCCCGCTGGCGCCGGTTGCGGCACAACAGACGGTTCCCCCGGTGCCCAACACTCCGCGGGTGACCACGCCCGTCAATGCGATTGACACCGTCGCGGACTCGCTGAAAAGGCCGCCTATCGCGCCGCGCCGCGCGCTGGTCTACTCTCTCCTGCTGCCCGGCTACTCGCAGGCGCGGCTGAATCGCCCCACAGCGTCGGTCGTCTTCGCCGCGGCCGAAGTCCTTTTCATAGGCATGGCCAGAAAGTCGTCGTTGGACCTGCGCGAAGCCAAGGCCGCGAAGAGAGATAGCGTCGCGACCAGCTTCACCGTCGATCCGACCACCGGCGCCGTGACTCCGACGGGGTACGTCAGGAGCCCACTTGTCGCGCGACTCGGCGCACGCCACACGCATTACGAAGACTGGATCGCGGCCGTCATATTCAATCACATCATCGCCGGCGCCGACGCATACGTGGCCGCGAATCTGTGGGACTTCAAGGCCAACGTCGCGCTTGACCCGAGCACGCATTCGGCCACCCTCGGCGGTTCGGTCGCATTCTAGCCACAGCGCAGCCACATTCCAGTCTGTAGTAGCCCTCCCAAATGAGCTCTTCCGCCCCCATCGGCGTGTTCGATTCTGGCATCGGCGGCCTCACCGTTGTCCGCGAGATTCTCGCGCAGCTGCCGCATGAGGATGTCATCTATTTCGGTGACACCGCGCGCGTCCCCTACGGACCCAAGAGTCCGGAGACCGTGTGCAGGTACAGCAACGAGATCACGTCGTTCCTACGCGACGAGGGTGTCAAGGCGGTCGTCGTTGCGTGCAACACCGCCACTGCGCACGCCCTCGATTCGCTGCGCGAGCACTTTGACCTGCCCATAGTTGGCGTGATCGAACCTGGTTCGCGCGCCGCTGCGCGCACGACGCAATCGCGCCGAGTCGGCGTCATCGGCACGCAGGGCACGATCGCGTCGCGTGCGTACGAGCGCGCCATTCACGCCGTCTCGGGTGACATCGACGTCACCGCCAAGGCATGTCCGCTCTTCGTTCCGTTTGTCGAAGAGGGATGGCTGGACCACGCCGCCATTCAGCTTGTCGCGCACGACTATCTGGCCCCGTTCACCAGCGCGGGCATCGACACTCTCGTGCTCGGCTGCACCCACTATCCGCTTCTGAAACCTGTCATCAGCGCGGCCGTCGGCCCCGACATCAAGCTCATCGACAGTGCGGAAGAAACCGCCGCCGAAACCGCGCGCATGCTCACCCACCGTGACTTGCGACATCCCGCACGGACCGACGCGGCAGCGCTGCGTTTCATCGCATCCGACGTTCCCGACCAGTTCCTGCGCTTGGGCCAGCGCTTCCTTGGCTCAGCGATTCACAACGTCGAGACAATTACTCTGGGCTGAAGCGTCCCGCTCGCTCGGCTTGCCCCACTCGCGCAACTCGATCCGATTTTCATGCACCTCCAGGTACGTCGGCGCGTCGAGCCACGAGCCAGCATTCGCGAAAATACCTGCGCCCGGAACACGCTCCAGCGCCGTGACGTGCGAGTGACCGTAGACAAGAACGTCCAGCTCCGAGTCGGCGCCGAGGTAAGCGTGCGCGACCTGGCGCAGTCCCTCTCCACCGTCCAGAGCGCGATACGTCCGGCTCGCGCTCGAGCTGCCGAGCGCGATGCGTGTCGCGAAGTCCGGATGCAGCCGGCGGAACAGCCGCATTGCGAACGACGAGCGCATTACCGGGCGGATCATGCGATACTTTCGGTCCTCCCGGTCGCGCAATCCGTCGCCGTGCTCCACACGCACGCACCACGGCCCGATGTGACCCTGCCACGGCCCCAGGGTGTATTCAACGCCAACGTCGCGTGTGAGGATGTCTCCGCCCCAGCAATCGTGGTTGCCGGCGACGTAAACGATCTGCACGCCGGCATCCCTCACCGCTGCCAGCGCCGCGAGTACCCGAAATCCATGCCTGGGAATGACGCTCTTCCATTCGAACCAGAAATCGAACAGATCGCCGTTGATCACCAGCGCGCGCGCGCTTCCGGGAAGGGACGCGAGATATCCTTCGAACAGTCGTTCAGTGGCCTCTGGTGTCACGCCCAGATGCAGGTCGGAAACTATGTGACACGGTGTTGGGAGCACGCGACAAGCTTAGCGCCGTCGCGGTATCTTAACAAATGCGGCATGTAAGCGAGTTGCGCGTGCGATACGCGGAGACTGACCAGATGGGTGTCGTCTATCACTCCAACTATCTCATCTGGTGTGAAGTCGGCCGCACCGATTTCATCCGCCAGCTCGGCGCGTCGTACGCGGAAGTAGAGCGAGATGGCGTCGCGCTGGCGGTGGTCGAGGCACATCTGCGCTATCTCCGGCCAGCGCGGTACGATGAGATCGTCCGCGTCATCACCTCCGTCTCTGACGTCAGGTCGCGCGTCGTCCGCTTTGAGTATCAAGTTACGAAAGAGGATGGTACGGTCCTGGTCACCGGCTACACGACGCTCGTTGCGATGGGCAAGGATGGGAAGAGCAGCGCCATTCCAACGCCATTGCGCGAGTCGCTCGAAGGCGTGCTGGAGGCCTGAGATGATTGACGCTCCCCGCCGGTTCGCCATCAATCTTGCCGCAACTCTTTCTCTCGTCGCGTTCGCGGCGGCCACATCCGTGGCTCACGCGCAAACGGCACCGGCATCGCAACACTCCTTGTCCGCTCACGAAGTAAGTGTGTACGCACAACTGCTGCGCGCCGCTGATCGCCGAGAGCTCGATTCGATCGTGTTTCACACCGCGCGTGCGTCGGGTTCAGGCGTGCTACGCGCGGCCGCGATGCGCACGCTCGTGCAGCTTGCGCCGACGCACAGGAATGCGGCGTTGCCGTGGCTTCGCGCGATTGCGACCGGTTCCGCGGCGCGCGGTGCGGCGACGGCCAGCTTCGGTCTCGGACTCGTTCATGACACGGCTTCCATTTCGTTGCTCACGACGCTCGTCCGGAGCCGAGGCCCCGCAGCTCGTTCGGCGGCTTGGGCGCTTGGCGAGATCGGCGCGCCAGCACGCACCCAAATCTCTGCATTGTTGAGCGGGACGCGCGCGATCCGGGGAGGCGCTAGCGACAGCGTTCGCGTCGCCCTACTTCTCGCCGCGGCCAAGCTGCGCCCGCTCGACTTTCCTGCCGTGCAACCGTTCCTGCACTCTCGCGACGCAACAACCCGTTGGGCCGCCGCCTACGCCATCGCGCGTCAGCGCTCACCCGCTGGAGCACGAGCACTGCTCTACGCGTCCCAACCCGACGCTGCCTTCCGCGGCGAGGTAGCGCGGGAGCTTACCGCAAAAACGGTCGGCGACTCGCTGGACCAGCCCGCATTCACGCACCTCGCCGGCTTGGCCTCCGACGTTGATGCCCAGGTCCGCATCAACGCCGCCCGTTCGCTCGGAACTTACGGTTCCCGGTCGCGCGCAATTCTCCTTCGCGTGCTCAACGATCGCGATGCCAACGTCCGCATTGCCGCGGCGCAGAGCGTCGCGACGGCGTTTGGCTCCGATTCCGCCGCATGGCGCACGGCCTGGAGCGCGGACACCGGCTACAAATTCCGGCGTTCCTTGGTCGAGTCCGCCGTGGTGGCCGGCTTCCCGATCGCCGCTGATTCGCTCTGGCGCCGCTCCCCCGACTGGAAGCTCCGCGCCTCCGCGCTCTCCGCGTGGTCTGCATCCCACGATACGTTGCGCGCGCGCCAGATCGCCCTCGCGGCCGGGCATGATCCCGATGGCCGCGTCCGCGCGACCGCGTACGACGTTCTCGCGTCGAGCGATACTGCACGTCGTGACTCGGTCGTTCAGGCGACTCTGCACGCCGCACTCATCGATCCGGATCCCGTAGCGCGCGAGTCGCTGCCCGGTTATAAGGCCCCACCCGATTCGTCAGCAAGCAATCGACCCATCCAGTGGTACGAAGACGTCGTGCGCCGCGTGATCGTACCGGCTCTCAACGGTCACCCGGCGCGTGCACGACTGCTGACATCGCGCGGCGAAATAACGCTGAGCTTGTACGGCTCTGAAGCTCCGCTCACCGTGAACAACTTCACCAACCTCGCCGCGCGGCACTACTACGATCACGCGACTTGGCACCGCATTGTTCCCGCATTCGTCGCGCAGGACGGCGACCCGCGCGGCGACGGAAACGGTGGCCCCGGCTATTCCATTCGCGACGAACTGAATCTCCTCGGATACGCGCGCGGTGCAGTTGGAATGGCGTTGTCAGGTCCCGACACGGGCGGCAGCCAGTACTTCCTCACGCTCAGCGCACAACCACACCTCGACGGCCACTACACGCTCTTCGCGTCCGTGACCGGCGGACTTGCCGCAATGGACGCGCTAGTTGAGGGTGACACAATCAATTCTGTTCAGATCCAGCAATGATGTCCTTTGTGATCCGCGCGTCATCCGTTGGCATGTCGGCCGGCGAACACTCAGGCGCTCGTCCACCGCGGCGCGCGTTGTTAATCGGCGTGCTCCTCGCCGCGGTTAGCGCGTGTGCCACCGCTCCGCGCATTGCGCCGTTGCCGGGTGTCGCGCCAGCCGTCGCAACGCTCCCCGGTCTGGCGCTGCCCGATACGCGCCAGCGAGTCACATTCAAATGGGAGCTGAACGAAAACTCGAGCGACAGCCCGATCATCGCGCGCGGCGATGGCGTCGCGCGCCTCGCCCCCCCCGACAGCGCCCGCGTCGACCTCTTCCTCGGCGGCGGCTTCGGCGCCGCGGCGGCCGTGCTTGTCGGCGACTCGCTTCGCATACCGCGCGGAGGAGGCGGAATCGCGGAATTGATTCCGCCCCCTCCGCTGCTCTGGGCTGCACTTGGCCGGCTTGCGCTCCCTGCCGTCTCCGACACTATCGTTCGCGTCTCGGGCGATACGTTGCGCGCTTCGCTCGGGCGTCCCGTGCAGTGGCGCATAACTGCCGTCGGCAATGCACTCACGCGCGTGGAGCGCATCGCGGGTGATAGAATTGTGGAATGGGTAGACCGGACTCCGGGCAAACATGTGCGTTATGAGTTGTCCGGACGCCGCTCGCTCGTCCTCGATATAGAGAACCAACAACCCTCGGCGGCATTTGATGCGTCCATCTGGCGCTTTTAGGCAACTTTTCGTTCTCATCCCCCTGTCAGTAGCGCTCGCGCTGACCGGGTGCTTTTACGGATTCACCGGCGGCGGCCTTCCGTCCAACATCCGCACGATCGCCGTCATTCCTTTCGAGAATCAGACGCCAGTTTCCGATGTCGAACGCGAGATATCCGATTCTCTGCGCTCTCGCCTCATCGGGCGGCTCGGGCTCAGGGCAGCGCCTGAGAGCCGCGCCAACGCGGTCGTGCGCGGCACCCTCCGCCGATACGAGGCCGATATTCCCGTTGGCTACGAGGCCGGAAGCCGCAACCCGACCGCCATCGGCCGCATGCTGCAGATGGTGCTGGATGTGGACGTGGTCGACCAGAAGACGGGTAAGAGCTTGTGGGCCCGCAAGGGGTACATGGTCGAGGGTCAGTACCCCGAA
>JBBSHV010000085.1:0-10028 GCA_038232435.1 Gemmatimonadales bacterium
ACTGGCGCCCGCCCTCGAACCACACGCCACCGGCGTGCTTGAGCACAGCCGCAACGGAGTCCGAGTTGGCGAGCGCTCGATCGGTGGTGAAAAGAACGTGGACGTTCCGCGCACCGGCACGTCTGAATCCCTGTGCGCCAGTCGCATCTTCGCCGTACGAGGTGGCCCCTCCGGCGTTTGGAACGTCGATGATAAGCGCGTCCGGACCGCCGGCGGCCTTGATGAATTGCGCGTATATCTCGGGACCCATCGCGCCTCCGCCGACGACAATCACCGTACCATGCGCGGGCCCGATCGTCGTCGATCCCGACGCGGCGGGATGCTGGCTGGCGGCTTGCGCCGAAAGTAGCGCGGGGAGCGCGAGCGACGCGATGATTGACCGGATGATTGACCGATTGATGCCGAACATGAGTTCTCCAGCTTGTATGATTGATGAGGCCCCACACTTTCCATGCCGCGCCCTAACTTTCTCTCATGCCCTCCTACACCCCGCCCCTCGACGACATTCGCTTCCTGCTCTCCCACGTTCTCGACGCCGATCAGCTCTCGCGATTTTCCGGCTACGAGGACGCCACCACCGACCTCATGCTTTCAGTCGTCGAGGAAGGCGGCCGGCTCTGCGCCGAGGTCGTCGCACCGCTGAATCAGACCGGTGACGCGGAAGGATGCACGTACGACAACGGTGAGGTGCGCACGCCGCGCGGATTCAAAGTCGCGTACGATGCGTATCGCGAAGGGGGATGGACCGGTATGATCGCGCCGACCGAGTTCGGCGGACAGGGACTGCCGCAGATTGTCGGCACCATCATGGACGAGCTGCTCTGCTCCGCGAACCTCTCGTTCAGCATGTATCCGCTTCTCGCACGCGGCGCGACGACAGCAATCGAGAAGTGGGGCGACAACGAACTCAGGCAGCGCTATCTCCCACGCCTCGTCGACGGCACGTGGAGCGGCACGATGTGCCTCACCGAACCGCAAGCCGGCACCGACCTGGGGATCATCCGCACGCGCGCCGTACCGACGGGCGACGGAAGCTACGCGATCACCGGTACCAAGATCTTCATCTCCGCCGGCGAGCACGATCTCACCGAGAACATCATCCACCTCGTGCTCGCGAAGCTGCCCGACGCGCCCGCGGGCACCAGGGGTATCTCGCTCTTCATCGTCCCCAAGTTCCTCACCGACGAGGACGGGAAGCTCGGCACACGCAACAGTGTGCGCTGCGGATCCATCGAGCACAAGATGGGGATCAAGGGCAACGCCACGTGCGTCATAAACTTCGACAACGCCGTCGGCTGGCTCGTCGGCGAGCCGCACAAGGGGATGCGTGGCATGTTCACGATGATGAACGACGCGCGGCTCGGCGTCGGCATCCAGGGGCTGGGGCTCGCTGAAGTCGCGTACCAGAACGCGCTGTCATATACAAAGGAGCGGCTGCAAGGACGCGCACCGACGGGCGCGAAGAATCCCACCGGCGATGCCGATCCGATCATCGTGCATCCCGACGTGCGGCGCATGCTGATGACGATGAAGGCATACGTAGAAGGGATGCGCGCGCTAGCGTACTGGGTCGGCATTCTCATCGACGTCGAGACGAAGCACGAGGACCCGGACACGCGCGCCGAAGCAGCCGATCTCGTCGCGCTCATGACGCCAGTGATCAAGGCGTTCTGCACCGACACCGGCTTCGACGTCACCAACATCGCCCTGCAGTGCTACGGCGGACACGGCTACATCCGCGAGTACGGCATGGAGCAATTCGTGCGCGACGCGCGCATCGCGCAGATCTACGAGGGCACCAACGGCGTGCAGGCGATGGACCTGCTCGGCCGCAAGGTTCCCGATGACAACGGCCGCATGGCGCGCCGCTTCGCCGGGATCGTGCAGCGCGATCTCGAGGCCGCGGCGAAGATCGAGACCGTCGCACCACTCGTGGCACCGGTCGCCGACGCGATGAGCCGCATGCAGCGCACGACCGCGGAGCTGCTCGCGCGCGCCGCGAAGAACCCCGACGAGATCGGCGCAGCCGCGGCGGACTACCTACACATGTTCGGACTCGCGTCCATCGGATGGATGTGGATCCGCATGGCGGTGGCCGCATCGAAGCTCGGCGGCGACGACGCAATGCTGCGCGACGACAAGCTAGCGACGGCTCGGTTCTACGTCAGCAAGCTGCTTCCGCAGGTCCGCGCGCTCAGCGCGCAGATCGACGCGGGATCGGAGGTGGTGATGGCGGCGCCGTTGGCGATGTGATCTGGTTTGACCGGTCACTATCCGACAGCTCGATCCACGTCGGAGCATGATCGCTCGGCTTTTCCCATCCCCGCACCTCTCTGTCAACATTGGCGGCGACAAGGCGCTTGGCAGCGGAAGGACTCAGCAGCAGGTGATCGATGCGCAGTCCGGCATTGCGGCCCCAAGCGTTTCGAAAGTAATCCCAGAACGTGTAGATCTGCTCGTCCGGATGCAGCGTGCGCAGAGCGTCGGTCCAGCCCTGATCGACGAGATGTCGAAAGGCGTCGCGCACTTCGGGAAGAAAGAGTGCATCGTCCTTCCAGCGAGCCGGGTTGTAAACGTCCAGATCAGTCGGGATTACGTTGTAGTCGCCGGCAAGCACCACGGGCGCTCCAGTCGAGAGCAGATCCGCCGCATGCGCGCTCAACCGCGCGAGCCATCTGAGCTTGTACTCGAGCTTGGGTCCCGGCGCCGGGTTACCGTTCGGCAGATACAGGCAGCCGACCAGCACTCCATCAATTGCTGCTTCGATGTAACGGCTGTGCGTGTCGTCGGGATCGCCCGGCAGGCCGCGCCTTGTTTCCACCGGCCGATCGCCCAGAGCGAGAATCGCCACACCGTTCCAGCTCTTCTGCCCATGCCAGATCGCGCCGTATCCGGCGTCCCTGATCGCTGCCTCGGGAAACTTCTCTTCGGGCGCCTTTAACTCCTGCAGGCACGCGACGTCTGGCGCCGTTTCGCCGAGCCAGCGCAGCAGCGCGGGCAAATGTCCGTTCACACCGTTCACGTTGAACGTGGCAATCTTCATGGGCTAGTCAGCCCGCGCCGGGAGCCATGGATCTCGCGTCATCCAGTCCCTGTTCGGCGCGAACAGGAATACGAGGCCGCCGTTCGCGAGCCTGGGCAGCAGCCGTTGTGCACGCGACGGTTCCATCGCGGGGCAGCCCTCGCTCCGGCCCGCGCGCGTTGCCGTCACATACGGCGCGCCGTGCGCGACCACACCGCGAGCGCGCGCATTGTCATTGAAGCCGCGCGAAACCCCCGCCAGCCTGAGTCCGACGGAGTTGTACAGCCGGCCGCTGGCGTGGCCAGTGAACGAATAGATCTCCTGTGCGACGTACAGGCCGAGTGAGGTTGTGGCTGCGCCGAACGCATTGGAGAAGCGGGTCGGGACGCCGTCGTGGTTCGCCGCCGAGCCGCGGCCGTGCGCCACCATGAACGGTCCGTCGACAATCTTCAGCGCGTCCATGTCGAACACGTATCCGCGCGGCGTGGCGCTGGAGAGTCCGTAATCCACGAAGTAGAGATAAGGCTTCCGAACCTGTTCAGGATGTACTGCCTTGAACGCGAAGTAGCTCTCGAAGGCGTCCTGCAGCGCACTCGGATGACTGACCTGGCCAACCTTGGACGTCAGCACGTCGAGCGCTTGCTGCGTGCGCTCTTCCAATTCGGTCTCGCGCGCCGCGGGTGCCGCGGAGCGTGTGATAGGGCTTGTGATGGAGCGCGTGACGACCGATCCGACTGCGGAGCTCACAGTGCCCGGTTTCGGAGCCGCGAACTTCGCGGCGGCAGCGAGTACCGGACCGGAACCGGGCGATGCCGTGTACCCGGAGGTGGTCACGTACACGAGCGCCGTTGCGGCGGCTAGTACAGTCGGTAGAAAGTTCAGAAGGGTGCGTCTTTGCATTCTCATTCGGATAGTAACGGCCCAAGGGCGTCTGGGACCTGCACGCCATGACCAACCCAGTCGCCAGGAGTGCAACGAGTGGACGGCCGGCGCCGATGGTTTGTTACCCCGGTTGCTGCCATGTGTCCCAACACCCTTGTCACCGGGAAGCGCGATTTACGCAACGGAGCGAGGCTTCGGCGTCGCCTTAATGAACTCCCGACGGCGGAATCGCAGGGCCGACCAGTCGTCATCGATGGCCACCTGACGTACAGTGTCGAAGCCCGCGGGGCGTTGAGGACGACGATCTCTGATTGGTCCTTCAGGTTCAGCTTATCGAAGACTCTTGGCATGCCATCAGGATAGGAGAAGATGTCTAACGCGTACTAGGCTGCGAAGCTCTGCTTCACAATCACCGCGAGCACGCCGTGTAAGATGCCACCGTTGCACCCGCGCGCGGGCAACGCTAGCCGAGCTCCACGCGGACGAGACTCACTATGCGCTGCACCGCCTGCGTGACGACGGCGGTGTCCGGATGACGTACGATGATGTAACCCTCGCCCTCGTACGATCCGGTGGGTACCTGCCCGACCGTTGGCAGGCGTGCGTCGACAATGAGCTCGCCCAGCTCCATCTCTACTCGGGATAGGCCGGAGATCGCCTTCACCGCGCCGCGACCCTGGCCACGAAGATACGCTGCACCCACGGCGTACTTCTGCACCGGTGGATCGAATGTGCCCGTGACGATAACCCTGGCCCACAGTTGCACAAAGTCGATGTCATTGGCGCGGGACACGAGGGTCGTCATCTGCGCACCTGGTGGACGTGCCGCAACTTCTGAGATTACCAGACTGCCGTCGCCGCGGCGAAACCATTCCATGTGTGTCAGTCCGGTCGTCATGCCGAGCGCATGCAGGGCGCGGGAACCGGTGTCACGGATGTCAGCGTACTCGGGCCCGTTCGTCTCTCTGGGTAACACGACGCACCACTGGATCCACGGATTCTCCAGCACTTCCAGCGGTGTGGGGAAATAGTTCGTCACCGAGTGCCAGACGGCCTTACCACCGATCGACATGGTCTCCAGCGAATGCTCTCGGCCGGTGATGAATTCCTCGATCAGCACTGGCCGCTGCTGCGTCGGCTCACTCCGCGCGAGCACTTCGCTCAACTCCTCGGATGTGGTCACGCGGTGCGTCGCCTGGGCGCCGGCACCTGCGGGCGGCTTGAGCACGAGCGGAAAGCCGGTCTCGCGCGCGAACGCCCACGCCTCCGCCTCACTGTCGACGAGCGCATGTCGAGCGCACGGTACTCCAGCGGCACGGAGGATGTTCTTCATGCGAAACTTGTCGCGGAAGTTGAGCGCGGTCTCCACGCTCATCCCCTCGATGCCCAGCTCCTCGCGCACCTGAGCCAGTGGTACCTGCAGCTGCTCGTACGCACCGAACAATCGCGTTGGTCGCCCATGCTTCGCCGCGAGCGTGCGCACGGCAACGCTGATCTGACCCGCGTCAACGACGCTGTCCACTCGCCAGTGAGCCACGATCCGAGAGCGTACCGCGTCGGAAGCTCTCTCCACCGGATCCGGAGTGATGACGCCGAGTCGAACACCCGGAATGCTGCCTGCGGCGATCACCATTCCGGATGCGCTCGCAGACAGGCGCGGTGCGACAAAGATGACGAATGTCACGGAGTATCTGCGTGAGAGCGAATCGCGATTGGATCGAGCTCAATGTCCACCGATGCAGAGCCCACGCTGATCGGCCAGCGCGGCGTAATCGACTCACCCTGGATGGTTCGTTCCAGACCGTGTTCTGACTTCGCGATCGTTTCGATCCAGAAGCGCCACGTGTCTCCAGCGCCGTGTGCCTGGACAACGGCCGGATGCGCCAGGGAAATTTCAGGCGCGAAGTAGCCGTCGGACGGAAAGGCGCCGGAATCCCAACTGTACTCCACGCGCACGTTGCCGTGCTCGGTGAAACGCACTCGCTTTGTCACTGTGCCGCCATCGTTGGTAAAGACAATCTTCAGCTCCGGTCCCACATGTCCGACGCGAAATGCAAAGCGTTCGGCAGCGAATGAAACCGCGGGCTCGTAGTCAGCGGACTCGTATTCCGCGCGCGTCAGGCTGCCCGGAAGCACACGGTCGACAAATAGCGCGCGTGGATCGAGGTCCACTGGCGGGAGCTGGTCCATGCGCAACTGGTGTTCGATGTCGTGAATACTTGGTGCAGCCGCGCCACCGTCCGAGCCACCGTCCGGTGCGGCTTCAGCAACGTCGCGCAGCCGATGGTACGACTCGCGCCGACGCGTGAGTGTGTCGGCGTAATTGAGGCCGGTCGCAAACTGCGTGAGCTCTTCAATCGCGCCGCCCCGCGCCGGACTCACCACAGCTGAGAAGTGGCGCGAGTGCACCCATACCTCATTGGCACCATCGTAGTCCAGATCCAGCACTTCATACTCGAGCGACTCATCCGCTCGCAGCAACGCCTCTGCCCGCGCGAGCTCGCGCCACACGCCCTGCCTCAGATGCGGCAGGTACAATCCGCCGAACACGCCGTGCCAGTATGCATCGTTGCACTGCCCGCGTCCAACTGCCAGCCGCGCCGCTGCCGGATCGCCACGACGCCGGCACAACTCGGAGAGCGCAAGCATCTTCTTGTGCATCCGGTTTGATTCGACGTACTTGACCTGGAAGTTGCGCCAGTGCCCCCCACGCAGCAACGCGCCGTCGGGACCAGCGATGCGCGCGGCGCCGAGGTCTTCTTCCAGTTGCTCCAGCCGAGCGGCGGCGGCGGATGGAAGCGACCACATCTCCATCTCGCGATACGATGCAGCCGGCAGGTAAGCCAGCCCGCCACTCGGCACATCCGCCAGAGCGTCCGCAAAGGTGGACAGCACCACTTCCCCATCTGCGGCGAGTCCCTGAAGCGTTTCAATGAACCGGTCGAGCCAACCGTTGTCGTACACCAGTTCGCGGGTACCGGGCCAGCCACCGAATTTCTCGCCGTCGTCGGCCAGGACGGCGAGGCGATGCCCGGCTGCACGCAGGCCGCGCAGATACGTGGCCGTTTCCTCAGGAGTGTGGAACGGGATCAGGTAGCGCAACTTCGCGTCAATCGGAAAAAGCGCGACGCGCTTGCCGCCGCTCTCTGTCCAGAACGGGGCGTGCAGCTGCTCCGGTGGGAAGCCAACAACCGCGAAGTGATGATCGTCAACCAGCGCGAACTGCACTCCCGCATCGGCGAGATCGGTGGCGAGGCCTGGTTCCCACACGCGCTCCGTTAGCCACAGGCCGCGGGCATCCACACCGAAACGACGCCGGAGAGCCTCGCGCATCCAGACGATCTGCTCGACTCGATCCTCGCGTGGCAGTGCCACAAGCACGGGCTCGTACATCCCCGCCAGTAGCAGCTCGACCTTGCCTTCGGTCACCAGCGGACCGAGCAGATCGAGATACCGTGCATCGTGCGTCTCCATCCACTCGAGCAGCGGTCCGGAAATGTGCAGCGCGATAGGAAACAAATCGCGTTCAACCAGCCGTTGCAGAAACGGCAGATACACCTCGGCAACATGCTCCTCGAATACTGAGTCGAAGTTGCCTACGGGTTGGTGCAGATGCACACCAAAGGTGAAACGCAGCGGCGGTGATGGCATGCCAGTCACGCCCCCGCAAGCGATGCGCTGACGTTCTTCGCCTTACGCAAATAGATGTCCCGCGCTGTTCCGGCGTCAGGATCACTACTCGCCGCCTCGGCAAGATGAGCCAAAAGGCGCTCTTCCAGCGCTGGCCCTTCCGCGCCGGCAAGCTCGATGGCGCGGGCGGCGTAGCGCATGATCTGGAGCGGCTCCAACCGGTCCAGATCATCGAAGAACCAGGCGCAGGAAGTGAACAAACGCAACGTATTGCGCTCCATCTCGAGCAGCTCGCGTGCCCGGACATCAAGACCGCGCTCGGCAAATCCATCTGACACGTACTGGTTGCGAGCTTCCCAGGGGTCAGAGAAGTACGCGCTGGCATCGCGCTCGAAGACCGCGTGCACGCCGTCGGCCAGCTGCTGCATCGCTTCGCGAAATGGGGCACGCCATTGCTGCGATGGACTGGTCGTGGATGCACCGCAGCCGCAGTCGGCGCGCCAGCGTTCAACGCCATGTGTACAGCTCCACGCGCTCGGCGTCACGAGCGAAACTGGCGTGCGCGCGGGATGTCTCGCAAGGAATGAGGCAAAATTTTCCATGCGCACGTCGCGCCGGCGCTCGAGCGTGTCCACCACCTTGGCGAGCGCCATCTCACCGAAACGGTGATGATGCCCGTATGTCTCGCCGTCGGTTGCCATGGAGAGCAACTCTGGCTGTTCCGTTGCTGCATCCTGTACTGTATCCTGTGCTGCATCCTCCTCGTCAAGACCGTCGGTGAGTCGCGCAGCCCACGCGGCACCGTCACGCAGCAGATTTCCGAAAGCGATCCCGTGCGACAGCGGGCCGTCATACACGAAGATCGCAATCTCACGCCCGTTGCTCGTACGATACAGTCCCGGCAACCCGCGCGCGGGCGGTGCAGTCACCTGGTGCGGCGCGAGAATCGTGTATCGAATGCCTTCCTCAGCCAACACGTCCAACGTCTCGTCATCTACCGCGGTTTCCGGCAGCCACATTCCCTCCGGTCGGCGCCCAAAACGATCGAGAAAGTCGGCGATTCCCCAGCGCACTTCGGTCGTCTTGTCGCGGCGGCTCGCCAGCGGAAGAATTGTATGATGATACGCCTGCGCCATGGCGTTTCCGTGACCGCCAAGCCGAGCCGCGCTCACCTTGTCCGCTTCGCGCACCGCGTCGTACGTCTCCGGCGACGCGCGCTCCATCCATGTGAGCAGCGTCGGTCCGAAGTTGAAGCTGGTGTACGCGAGCGTGTTCACTATTCGAGCAATGTGCCCACCCGCGTCGAGCACGCGTGCTGCTGTGATCGGGCGATAGCACTCGCTATCGATGCGCTCATTCCAGTCGTGAAATGGCGCGGCTGTAGGCTGGAGTTGGATCTCTTCCAGCCAGGGATCCTCGCGCGGAGGCTGATAGTAGTGCCCGTGAATAACGATGGAACGCGACATCAGCTAAGCCCCGGTCTCATACCCAGCGCGGTCGCAATCGAAGGCAGTACATCGGGGAAGATATCGTCACGCGTGCGAAGCTCCGTGGCGATCCGCGTTGCGTTGTCGAAAGATCTCGTTGCAAGGCCGTCGCGCAGCGCGTCGAGCAACCGCGTGAGGTCAGCCGAGTGCGAATGAAAGCGATGCTCCGCGTAATCCGTCGCTTCTCCAGTGGAGATGATGAACTGCCAGTCAGAAGATTGTGCAAGCAGCAGCTCGCGGGCTGCCTGGGCGAGCGCCACATGGGCCGATGGCTCCGCGAGCGCGTGCGGAGCAAGATCCCAGAATGCGTCCTCCAGCGGCCACAGGCGCAACCACGTCCACGCTGTGCGCTGGTTGAGCCACATGCTGAAATCTCCATCCGCTCCCCAGGAGCCTTGGGCCAGACGCAGTCCCGGTCGCTCCGGACGCTCCGCCAGATGCTGCGACGCGGTGACTGGGCGCACGCTACCGTGATGTAGCAGCGCACGAAACAGATCCGCCAGAAACTGGGTTCCCTCAAACCACCAGTGACCGTACAGTTCGGTGTCAAACGGGGTCGCGATGAGGTTGGTACCCCACGGATACTGCTCCCTCGCGATATTCGCGAGTACCTCTGCGTAGTGGCGCGCATGCTCACGTACCTGACCCACGGCGTTTTGCGGCACGTACGGCTGCTTGTCACCCAGATCCGCGCCAGGCGCGCTCACTCGCCAGAGTCTGAGCCCACCGGGATACCGAATCTTGTGGAACTCGAGATACCACTGGTCACCGGGGTAGCCACCGTGGCGGCTCCACACTTGTGCGGATGATCGTGGGTCACGCACGAGCACGGATACGGGCCGAGGGCCGTCCGCTCCCGGAATGACATCATACGCACGGTACGGCGTTCGGGTCTCGCCGTCCTCGCGCGCCATCTGTGCATCGGCAAAGAACCAGCGGAAGCCAGCTTCGGCGACATACTCACCCACACCGGCACGCACGCGGGGGTGCGGCGCTCCGGGTAGCGG
>JBBSHV010000086.1:0-9884 GCA_038232435.1 Gemmatimonadales bacterium
GATGTGAGCCGAGCAGGTGCGGTGCGCGCCGCGCAGGAAGCGGTGCAGGTTGCGCGCGCCGCACATGCTGTCTCGCGCACTCCCGTGGTCCTTGCACCGGCACCGGCCGCGACCGGAACGTGGCGCACTCCGGTGCGCATCGATCCCGTGGATGTGCCGATCGAGCAAAAGGTAGCGCTCCTACTCGCCGCCAACGAAGCCGCGCTCAAGATCCCCAAAGTCCGCTACGTCAACTCGGCGCTGTCACTGCTGCGTGAGGAGAAGACGCTCGCCACCACCGATGGTACGCTGGTGACGCAGACCTTCTTTCGCGTGGGTCCATCGTTCACTGTTACCGCGATCGAGAACGGCGATTTCCAGTCATACACCGAGGAGCTCGCGCCGCGCGGCTCCGGTTGGGAGTACGTCACGTCGCTCGACATGCCGGGCAACGCCGCGCGCTGGGCGTCACTCGCGGCGGAGAAGCTGACGGCGCGACCGGTTGAAGTTGGCCGTTACGATCTCATTCTGGATCCGACCAATCTGTGGCTCACCATCCACGAATCAGTAGGCCATCCAACCGAGCTGGATCGCGCACGCGGCTACGAGGCCAACTACGCGGGTACCAGCTTCGTCGCACCGCCGGAAAAGACTATCGGCAAGCTCAAGTACGGCTCATCGCTGATGAACATCCAGGCGGACCGCACTCAGCCCGAGTCGCTCGGCCGTTGCGCATGGGACGACGAAGGTGTAGTCCCCGACAGCTGGCTGCTGGTGAAGAACGGAATCTTCAACGACTATCAGACCGTGCGCGATCAGGCGCCCGCGATCGCGTCTCTCAACGGTGTCAACAAGTCGCACGGCTGCTCCTTCGCCGACTCGTGGTCCAGTGTTCAGTTCCAGCGCATGCCCAACGTGTCACTGCTACCGAGCGACAAGGATACTTCGCTAGACGACATCATCGCCGCGACTGACCGCGGCATCGTCGTCAAGAATCGCGGCTCGTGGTCCATCGATCAGCAGCGCTACAACTTCCAGTTCTCGGGACAGGTCTTCTACGAAGTGCGGAAGGGAAAAGTTACCGGTATGCTCAAGGATGTGGCGTATCAGGCGCGCACGCCTGATTTCTGGAACTCGATGGACATGATCGGCGGCAAGAGATCGTACTGGCTCGGTGGTTCATTCAGCGATGGTAAGGGCGAGCCCTCGCAGTCCAACTCGGTGAGTCACGGCTGTCCGCCCGCGCGCTTCCGCCAGGTAAATATCATCAACACCGGGAGGAACGCCTGATGGCCAACACACTGTTGAGCCGAGCCGATGCCGAGTCGCTCGCCAAACGCGTTCTGGCCATGAGTACGGCGGACGAAGCACGCGTGAATGTGATAAGCACGTGGAATGGCAACACCCGCTTTGCAGCCGGCGACATCACCACCAGCGGCTCGTCCGATGACACCGTGATCTCCGTGACGAGCACCGTCGGCGGTCGCCGAGCCTCGGCGACGACCAACGTTATTGACGATGCGTCGCTCAAGCGCACGGTGGAAATGGCCGAGCGGCTTGCGAAGCTGTCGCCGCAAGATCCGGAGCTGGTACCGGAGCTTGGACCGCAGCAGTACCAGAACGTGACAGCGCTCGACGCAAACGTATCCAATCTGGCTCCGACCGAGCGTGCTCTCGCCGTCGAGCAATTGATCGCTGCCGCGCGAGCACCGGGCGGCGTGATGCCTGTCGATCCCAAGTCGCTTTTCATTGCGGGATTTCTCGACGCGAACGGAGTGTCGCACGCTGTCGCGAATTCCAAGGGGCTGTTCGCGTACCACGCTAGCGGCGACGTGTCGCTCTCGTGCACGGCGCGCACTCCGGACGGTACAGGTTCCGGATACGCCTCCGCGGGCGGACGCACGTGGTCGTCCATCGATCCCGCCGCGCTCGGCCGCCGTGCCGCGCAGAAGGCACTTGCTTCGCGCAATCCCATTGCCGTCGAGCCCGGTCGATATACCGTTATTCTGGAGCCACGAGCTGTGGCCGACTTCCTCCCGCTCCTCTCCGGCTCCTTCAACGCACGCTCAGCCGATGAAGGGCGTAGCGTTTTCTCCAAGAAAGGTGGCGGCACCAAGGTTGGCGACAAGATCGCGGATGAGCGCGTCACACTTGTTTCGGATCCGTTCGATCCGGATCTCCGGGAACAGCCATTCGACAGCGAGGGACTCCCGCTCAAGCGCGTCGTGTGGGTCGAGAACGGCGTTCTGAAGAACCTGTCGTACTCGCGGTTCTGGGCTCAGAAAAAGGGCGTCGAGCCAACTGGCGGAGGTTCAGGCGGTGGCGGCTTCGGGCGACTGCCTGGCGGATTGAAGATGACCGGCGGGACGAAATCTGTTGACGACCTCATCGCTGGCACCGAGCGCGGAATACTGGTCACGCACTTTTTCTACATCCGCTCGCTGGATCCGCGCACCGTTCTACTCACCGGTCTCACACGCGACGGGACCTTCCTGGTGGAGAACGGAAAGATTACCAAGAGCGTCAAGAATTTCCGGTGGAACGAGAGCCCGCTCTTTGCGATCGGAAAGCTTGCGGAGGTAGGTCGCGCCGAGTTGGTGGAAGCTGGGCTTGTGATGCCCGCGCTCAAGGTGAACGACTTCGCCTTCACGTCACTTTCGGATGCGGTTTGATCGATCCCGTTTCAACATCCTGTCAGTCGTTCGCCACTTCTGCTCGCGGAGTTGCAAACAGTTTGGATGTCGTTGCTGATGGCATTGAGATGCCGGCTGGTTCGCGCCACCCATGGGTCACTCGGTGATCGCTGCAGCCACGGATCCAGAAGTTGGTTGGCGCGCGACACGCTTGTCTGAGCACGCGCGATGTCTTTCTGATTTATGGCGTCGAGACTGGCGTTGAAAGCTTGCTGGATCGGTTGCTGCTCCTGCTCAGGGACGATGGTGCAGGATATTCCTTCGGCCTGGTAGCAGTTCCTCGGAGCCACGGCGGTATCCGCGACGACTTCGCCCGTGGCCGTTGCTCGCTCGGCCGCCGGGATAGTTGGAGCCGAGCCGGGCATCGTTTGCGATGTTTTAACGCCGGTCCGGTTGGTCGCAGCCGCGGCATGTGCGAGGGTATGCAGATACTTCGACCTGATCCAGCCCGTGTAACGTGGCGGTGATGAACGGTCAGCAACGTGACTCCAGTCATCCGAGGTTTCCAGCAACGTCAGCAGCGAGTTTGCATGCAGCGTTGCTACGACGGCGCTATGTGTCGTGGGCTTTGATCGCAGGTTCATGCCGTCCGCGCTGATGGTCATGGCTTCGCGATTGTCTACCACCTGCCGGACCGGTTTGAACTCTGTATTTTCGCGCGACGACCTCGAAGCAGGCGACGAGGGAGGCGACGAGCGCGCCGCTCCGATGGAACCCAGCAGTATCACGGGTATGGCTAGCATGAGCGCCGAGCGTGCTGTACCGAGCGGTGCTCCCGCTCGCCGAAAGCCATAACGCAGCCCCACGATCGCTCCGAACACAACGCCCACCAATATCCATCCCAACACCGGATCATTCACGCCAAAGCCTCGCGCGATCGTATCCAGCACCAGAATGCAGAACTGGCCCATCACTCCAAGGACGAAATAGCCGAGCCATACGACGATCACGACCGCAACGATACCAAGAATTACTTGCATGCTTACTTCCTCTTCAGCTTCATCTTCGCGCGCTTGGAGATCACGAATGCTATGACGAGGATGCACAGCCCCAGCTCAAAGCCTGTGATGAAGACCGGCCCCGATGTCGTGAGTCCGCGGATCCAACCAGCCAGCTCCGAATTACTTCCAGCTATTAGTCGTCGTGCCAAACCCATACCGATTGCACCGGCCATTGCTGCACCAGTTGCCCAACGGATTGCGTGCGTCTTGTTCAGACTGACGGAATACCGGACCGGTACATCAGCAGCGCCGACGTTCGTTACAATGCGAACAAGACCCTGTCCCGAAGTGCCAGCTCGCAGGTGACCTGTAGCGAGTCTGACGTTTGCGGTGCACTGTTTGCCGAGTTCGTCGCCAGCCACCGTGAGCGCTTCACCCAGGTTTTCCGGCGAGTACGATGCCGTGAGAGTTGCATCTCCTTCCACGGTATCCACGACGAGCGTCGTCTCGTACATCCGGCCGAAATCGACTGTGCCCAGATCGATGCTATCCGGCACGATGCGTAATGTCGCGTTGGCGATCTGGAAGCGCACCGGGACCGTTCTGGACTTGCCGCCATCAACCTGAATCAGCAGATCCGTACCGTACATGCCGGGCTGTGCGTCGAGGGTCGTCAGGCTCAGCTCGATAGTATTATTGGTTATCGAAAAGCCTCTGGTCACGGTCAATCCCGGTAGCGTGGGAATGAGCGTGCACGTACCCCAGCCACGCCGCGAGTTGGCCGACTGAAGTTTCAGCTCCAGCTTACGTTCGGCTCCTATCGGCACCACTCCGAAGTCGAGTGTGGCAGGTAGCATGAGATCAGGCTCCGCCGGCAGCCCCTGCTCTCGGCACATCGACCTGACGAATAGTTCCAGAGCGTTTCGCCTTTGGCTATTGTACTTGATGGAATCACGCGCGCTCCTGGCGAGTCCGGTTTCTCCGAGAGTACTCGCTAGCCATGCGGCGATGTCGCCCACGAAGAGATAGTCCTGCGCTTCTTCCGGCTCCGCATCGCACGCGTCGATGAGTTCATTGACGGAGTGAGCGCGATGCTGGCCGATCTTGATTGGCATCACGCCGGCTCGCGTCGGAGGAGCATGCCCCGGCCGGTACCAGTCGCAGGACTGCAGTCGTTCGGCTAACGTTGCCCCCTGCTGCGTTCCGGCTGGGACGAAGGATCCCTCTCTGAGAGTAGCGGCGATGAAGTCCGCGATCTCGTCGTCCCGCAGCCCGGCCTCTCTGCCTTTGACAAACAACCGCCTCGACTCCGCGATGACAAACGCATGGTCCGCGATCATGTCGTCCATGGACTGACCGATCACTACAAGCGCCTTCTCGCGTCGCTCGTCGTCCCGCTGGCGCAATGTGGCCTGAATTCGGGGCGTGTCCTTCAGTAACTCCCACGCTTCTCGCAACCGGCGCGGATAATCGCGGATTACGCGCTCACTCTGCTCCCTGCCGCCGTACTTGGCGATTATCGATTCACGACCCGCTCCCTGATTGAGCAGCCGCATCTTCGTCATCCAGAATGCATTCAGCAGATCGTATTGCAGCTTCGTTCGCTCAGGCGTGATCAGCTCCGGCTGGTCCGGATCGAGATACAGTCGCGTGAACGGATCATCATCACGAATGGTCTGCCAATCTCCATCACGCGTCTCAAAGTCTGGCGGGAGCTCTTTGACGTTCGGGTTGGCAGTGAACCGCGCAATGTGACCGCGCCGGTCGGTCGCCGGAGTATCGCCGGAAAACTTGCCCGGCTGTGGCGTGGGTGGCGGCGCGTGTGCTGATGCATCCCGGACAGACGGCTCAGGCAGGTAAGCAGCACTGTTTCCGCTTATTCTGTCCGGCTCCGGCAGCCGGTTTGCCGAGTCCTCCACTTTCTCGTTCCCAGTGGTGTTCCCGGTAGCGTCACTCACTGGAAGCTCACTGGAAGCTCACTGGAAGCTCACTGGAAGCTCACTGGAAGCTCACTGGAAGCTCACGGCTCGACCACTATGGATTGGACTTTGTCCCGCAGGAGCTGTACGCGATTGCCGTACTCGAACAGATCATGTTGCAGGCGCAGCGTTTTCTGCTTGGCTGGAGGATAGTACGCCGTAATGGACAGCACACCATCCACATCCGCATCGAAGTGAATGTCGACGTTGCAATTGTCGGTGTCCAGCTCAACGCTTCCAAGACCGCGGCACTCGTCAGGAGTGGAAGACTCACCCTCGAATACCCGCAGGATTGCACCCTTCCCTCCTGCGTACTGGCGCTTCCCGCTGCACGGTAGCGGAGTGTCTTTGAGGATCAACGGATCCACATAGCGCCGGCCGTTGCGTACGATCTCAACTCCGATGCTGTGCGACAGAACATCGCGAACGCGCTCATGCTTATCGCTGTACAGCGCTGCGCCCAACGCAATCGCGGTATCGAAGCTGAATCCATCCGTTACGCGGCGCACCGACTTCCCGGTCAGCTTCTTCAGCATCGCGGGAATCATTGGCATTCTGGAGGAGCCGCCGGTGAGCACTATCTCATCGATGTCTCGCCACGTCATCGGTCTCTCGCCACCGCCCGGGGTGGGAACCACGAGTCTCTGCACCACCTGCTCGCATATCTGCCGCGCTCTGAGCACCAGATCGGTCGAGGCCCATTCGAAGTAGAACCGCGCTGAATCGTCCTCGAACGTGGCATCGAACATCGCATCCTCGGGCGCGCTCCGATACAGCGTCGGTGTGATTCTCTTGCCGTCCGCTTCTATCTCGACGACGGTGGACTCCGCGTCCGTCAGCGCAAGCTTGGCCGCGACCGCGCGTGAGCGCATCTCGAACGCCATCCGCTCGTTCTCAGGAAAATCGGTTCCGGTTGCCTGGGCGAACGCGTCGCGAAGATACTGGTCGATTACGCGATCCCAGTCCTTGCCGCCAAGCGTGTTGGCACCATCCGACGCGAGGACTGTCGCCGTCTCTCCCTCAATCTGCAGCAC
This sequence comes from Gemmatimonadales bacterium, assembly GCA_038232435.1. Classification (GTDB taxonomy): domain Bacteria; phylum Gemmatimonadota; class Gemmatimonadetes; order Gemmatimonadales; family Gemmatimonadaceae; genus Fen-1247. The sequence continues at coordinate 6,627 of JBBSHV010000086.1, forward strand.
AGTGACGTCAAACGTCCCGCCGCCCAGATCGAATACCATGACGCGTTGACGCTCCGGCACAAGCAGTCCATACATGAGAGCGGCCGCGGTCGGCTCGTTGATGATCCCGATAACGTCCAGCCCCGCCGCGTACCCCGCGAGGCGAGTCTCGCGCCGCTCGCGCTCACCAAAATACGCGGGTACCGTGATTACGGCCTCGAGCTGGAAATCGCTTTCCTTGAGATTGGCGGGGACCAGGCCGGCGCGTGCAAAAAACCGCAGGGCGTCCCGCTTGAGCTTGCGAAGGATGATCGCCGACATGCCAGCGGCGCCGTACTTGAAGCCACCGAATTCGTGCGGCGCATACTCACCATCCGCGATCGATGCATCCACTACTGGATCCAGATCACTCGCCTCGACCGGCTTGCCCATGTCCCGCTTTATGAACTCACGCACCTGAGTGGGTGCCCACGATTTCATCATCGCGGCACTCTGTCCGACCAACGCCCTCCGGCCATCAAAGGCGATGATCGAAGGGGTCGTGTCGGCCCCAGTCTCACTTGGTATCACCGTTGGCTGCCCACGAGAGTCAACGTAAGCAATGCAGCTGAACGTCGTCCCCAGATCGATGCCAACGCGCACGCGTAACGCCTACCCGTGCAGGAAGCTGAGAAGCGTCCTGACCTCTACGATGAACACCGGCTCGATGGTCCGCTTGCCAGCTGGAAATCTTTCCAGACTCACGTAGTGCGCGCGCACCCTCTTTTCGATGTCCGGCGCCATGCGTGCGATGTCGATCGTCTCACCCGCATCGAGCAGACCGAACTGGACGCCAAAGTGGTTGAAGATCTGGATGAAGCGCGTGAGGCGATTGAGCGTGATACGCTTGATGGTGGAACGGTCGCCCGCGAACAGGAGCGATTCCGACATCGAATCTGTCGACTTCAGTTGCGTTCCATCCTGAAGCTCTATGTCCTCGCCGCAGACGATACCAGTCCTGTCGGTCGGGCTCCCTGTGTCCTGGCCATCATCATTCATCTCGAAGTCGTCGTCGCGATGTGCTCTGGTGCGACCCTGGACTCCGCCCTGCTGCGCGGGACGCGGCATGACGACGAGTCCGCCGGCTGCCTCGCTTTTGTGCCCGGGCGACAGCGAGTGACGCAGGCCTTTGTACCCGCTCGGAGTGTCGCCCTCGCTCTCCCCGTTCCGGGGCATTGCATCCTTCAATCCCTGGAATCCGATGGCGCGAAGCAGAGGCTCCGCTCTCGCCTCCGGTGGCTGCCCACCTGGCACGTAGCCGCCCAGATCCACCCAGTGCAGAAACTTCGCTGCGTTTCCGCCCCAGTGAAAGCGTGTGCCGTGATCGCTCACCTTCTCACGCAGATCACTGCCGGACTGCCGCGCCGCGCTTCCCAGCAACATCGATGCGTAGAACGTGATGGCCGCGAACTCGAGCGCCACGAGTCGCCTCAGTCGCCGAGCATCGGGTCCAATGTTGCGACCCAAACCAGCGCGTAGCGCGTCGCCCTCCTCGGCCAGCACCAGATTCAACCGCGCCGCAAAGATCGCTGGATTATCGACCACGGCCTCCAGAGCAGTGAGCGCTTCACTCGAAAGTATGTCGCTTAAAAAGTCGCTGCCCGACGTCAGGCCGCTACGAATGAAGTCCACGATCTGGCGGCCGGCGAGCAGGACGGAAGCATCCAGCACGATGTTCTCGTGATCCCAGATGCTGATGTCGGTAGTGCCACCACCAACGTCGAGAGTCACAGCGGCATCGCCAATGTCGGCGCGGTCACTTGCACTCCGGATTGTTCGATCGCTGGCAAAGTAGTAGCCCGCAGCGATCCCTTCGGCTGCCGCGACCGGGTCCGGAATGTACGGATCGGTTCGCGCCTGCGTCGTCCCGGGACGTGTGCTACGTCGCTCCACACGTTTGTCCCCGTCCAACAGGTCGCCCATGATACTCTGCCACACGGCGTTCATCTGATTCTGGCGGTCCGATGAGAAAGCCTTGGGATAAGACCACCTGATTCGCAGCTCGCCCACTCCTTCGAGCGCGGCCTTGAGCAGGATGAGGAATACGAGATCTTCGAGGAAGAGCTTGGACGGGCCGCTGGCCGTGTCATCCCATTTCATGTCCGACACCACATCGTCCGGCAGATCATACGCGCGGCTGAAGTAGATAAGCCGATCGAGCAACAGCTCGGGCGTCCCGGTACGGTTGAACAGTCGAAGCGTGGTCGGAATTGGCAGCGTCTTCACTCCAGCCGGAACAAAGTGCTCATGAGCGATGCTCTCGCGCCGAGCATCGCTCTCGGTAAGCGATCGCTTACGGCCAAAGTCGAAGCTCATTGGCTTCGGGATGTCCTCGTCCGACTCGGCGTAGAACACCTGCGTGTTTGATGTGCCGAAGTCGACCCCGACTTGCCACTTCCGGCTGCTGGACAGTTGGGTTCCATCCTCATGGTCAAGCAGAATGAGACCCAAGGCGTTGCCGTCGGAACTCGCAAGCTGCACTGCCTGCGGGAACGCTCCGTCGCCGCTGAGCGACCATATCCTTACCGAATCGGCGGTGGCTTTCCTACTCGTCTTTCGCGTCCTCTGCGTTGCGATGACACCGCTGCCAATCGCTATCGGCTCCGCGGTGATCGTGTCAGCGTCCGTTTGAAAGACATAGTACCGGCGCCAGTTCTCGTTCACGTAGTCGGGAAATATTTCGATTACTGGCGCGTCGATAGTTTGTAGAGTCCCGTCCTCGGTCCCCGCTGCTGGAGAAGCGCGATACGTCCGCTCGATTCGTTCCGTGCCGGCGCCAACGGGCAACGTGAACGAGAAGGTGATCCCGTTCCCTGCCTCACGGTACGATGGCTGGAGCAGCTTCACGATGTCCGCTGGCGAGAAGTAATCCAGAATCTCGCGCCGGAACGGAAGCACAAATCGACCATCCAGATTGGCATCCATCACGGCGTTGCTCAGAACGCGCGACCGTCCCGCCGATTGGAGAAGTGTATCGGAAAGGAAATACTTCTCCGGACGAATCCATATCGCTTGCTGAGATCGCAGATCCAGATCACCAATCGCGGAGCCGGAGCGATCCTTGAACAGGACCCGCATTGCCCGGTCTACATCCATCCCGAAATCGGCGAGACGGATATCTCCCCAGATGCGATGATTGGTCTCGAGCAGATGCCGAGTGATGACAACAACCTGGCCGACTCTGTCCCGCTCACGCGCCGGCTTGAGCGCCATGTCGCTCGCAGTGGCCGATTTGTCCGC
>JBBSHV010000087.1:0-9739 GCA_038232435.1 Gemmatimonadales bacterium
CCATTGCGGATGAGCCGATCTGCTCCTTCTCAAACGGTTCTTCGATCTCGCCGAATGATTGCAGCAATCGCATGTCGCTCGCGAACTTGGCCGCGCTGGACGCGATCCCAGCAACGGCGCCGAGGACCGCGGCGTCAAGTTTGCGCGAATAAGTCTGGCCGCTCACCGGGATTGAGCTGGCGAATCCCATTTTCAGTGTCACGAGCCGATCCAACTCCCGAACCTTGGCATCGTCGCCGTGGAACAGACGTAGGAAGGAGGCCTGCGTGCCCGTCGTCCCCTTGACCCCACGCAACGGCAGGGCACCGATTCTGTAATCCAGATCGTGCACGTCGAGCACCAGATCCTGCATCCACAGCGTTGCGCGCTTGCCAACCGTGGTCAGCTGCGCCGGTTGAATGTGGGTGTACCCTAAGGTGGGCTCGTCCCTCCATCGCTCCGCGAAACTCCCGAGGACACTCAGTATGTCGATGACTCGCTCGCGCAGTAACGCAAGCGCACGGCGCATGAGGATCAGATCGGCGTTGTCCGTGACGTAAGCGCTCGTCGCTCCGAGATGGATGAACCGTTTGGCCGCGGGCGCCGCGTCGCCGAAGGCATGCACGTGTGCCATCACGTCGTGTCTGAAGCGCTGCTCATACGCAGCCGCGGAATCAAAGTCGATGTCGTCGGCCGAGCGCCGCATCTGCGCTATCGCCTCGGCCGGTATCTCGATCCCCAGATCACGCTCCGACTCAGCCAGCGCGATCCACAGCTCGCGCCAGAGGCGGTGACGCGCCACGGGCGACCACAGCGCCAGCATTGCCCTGGATGCGTAGCGCGTTCCTAACGGCGACGTGTAGCTGTCGTGCATCTAACGCGTTGTGAACTCGGTTGAGTAGAACTGGCCCTGGCGCTCCACATACATCACGACAAGGCCGCGTGCGGCGTTGATCGCGCGCGCCGCTTCATCGGCGCTGGTGAGGCGAACGCCATTTATCTGCACGACCACGTCGCCGGACTCAAGGCCAATCTGGGACCTTACTCGCTCACTGGTCCCACGCACGTACGCGCCGGCCGTGCTCCTGATGCCGCGCTCGGCACGAATGGCGGGTGTCAGCGTCACGAGCTCGATTTCGCGCAAAACCGTCACGCGAGGCGCGTTCATTTCGGGGAGGTCAGCCACACGCACGTTCGTGGTGATGGTGCGATCACCACGCTGGACTGTGAGTGGGACTGTTTCACCGACGCGCAGCTCCAGCAGTTCCGCTTCCCAATCATACGCGTTGCGGATGTTGCGAGGTCCGGTTTTCACGATCACGTCACCGCGCCGCAACCCCGACGCGGCCGCGGGCGATTCTGGCGTGACGGCGGCAACGACCACACCCGTTGGCGGCTTCTGGCCGGGTGTGCGTTGCGCGTTCACCGCGGGCTTAACTCCGACCCACGGCCGCCGAACCGTGCCGTGCGCCAGCAGATCCTCGGCAACCCGCGCCGCGCGATTGATGGGGATGGCGAAGCCAAGGCCGACGGAGCCGCCGTTGGGCGAGTAGATGGAGCTGTTTACACCAATTACTTCTCCCACGGCATCCACCAGTGCCCCGCCAGAGTTGCCCGGATTGATGGCCGCATCCGTCTGAATCATATCGACCGAGACGCCGCCGCCTTCGGCCGCGGCGATCAGGTTGCGCCCGACACCGCTCACAACTCCAACGGTCACGCTGGGCTCGGTGTTCGCGAGCACAAAGCCGTACGGATTGCCGATCGCGATCGCCCACTCGCCGACAATCAGACCCGACGAGTTGCCCAGCGGCGCGACGGGAAGGTTGGACGCTTGCACTCGCAGCACCGCCAGATCATTCACATCATCAACACCGACCACCGTGGCGGGGTAGGTAGTTCCGTCCAGCATCGCGACGGAGACGCGCGTCGCGCCCTTTACGACATGCGCGTTGGTCAGGACCACTCCGTCCGCCCGGATCACGAAACCGGAGCCGAGGCCGGCGACCGGACGCACGGCTGATTGGCCGCCGAAGAACTGCTCCATCGGGTCCGCGGCCACGCGCTGAACCGCTTCAGTCTGGACGGTAACGACTGCCGGCGCGACCCTCGCGACCGCCGCGGTGATCGCTGTGCGGCGAGACAAATCCACCTGCGCGTTCTGGGCACCCTGCGCGATGCGGACGTCCTGCGCTTGCGATGGCTTCCCCTTGCACGCGGAGACCGCCGCGACCACCGCGAGGATGTACGTTGTTCGCATCCGTTACAGCGTGCGCGGCTTGTGGCGCTTGCTGAGCGCGCTCAGGAAACGGTCCACCCCGCGATCCGTGAGCGAATGCACCAACAGGCTGTTGAGCAGTTGGGGAGTCACGAACGCCGTATTCGCACCGGCGAGCAGATAGTCGGTAAACCCTACCGAGCTCTGGGCCGGCCCGACCGCCAGGTCGCACTCGAGCCCGGCGCGTTCCAGCACCGCGTGGATCTGCTCGACGACCTCCGCGCTGTGCCGCGCATGCGCCTCGATGTCCTGCACGTCCACGGCGACCATCGTTGCACCGACCTTGGCGGCGAAAAAGGCCTGCGCGCCGGAGTACACGTGACTGGCGCACACGCGTACACCATCCGAAACGAGTTTGCGGATGGACGGTATCGCGTCCTCCAGAAACGGAACCTGGACAATGGCGTGCTCCGATGCGCGCGCCAGCTCTCGTCCCTCGCGGTAGACGTCGTCACCCAACAGAGCAGAAACGGGAACGCAGATCGGCACGGGAAAGTCCTCCGACATCTCGGCCAGCCTGTCCTTTATATCCGCGCTCGGGTCTTCCGCCGCCAGATCAATGGGGGAAAGCACGATCCCGTCGGCAAACCCGGTGTCGATAGCGTGTCTGATCTGCTGCAGCGAGGCACTCTGCACAAAGATTTTCATTTGCTGCTCAGGTATAGGTGTGCAGGATAGCTAACGCGATCCAGGAATAGTGCATGCGCGGGCGCCGGAGCCGACGCATCCACGTTGTCGCGCGCGGTCAGGAGCCCCGCGAACGATTCCAGCGACCGGCGCCCGGTGGCTGCATCGACCATCGATCCGACCAGAAACCGCACCATGTGGTGCAAGAATCGGTTCGCTTCAACGATGAATTGGAGCCCCCCTTCGCGCTCGCGCCACTCGGCCACCGCGATGGTGCACCGGTGCTCGTCCGTCTGCGGAGCCGTTCCGCGTACCGCGAAGCCGTAGAACTGATGCTCCCCGCGCAGCATGTCGCATGTGGCCCGCAGGATCTCGACGTCAGGCGGCCCACCGGGCGCTCGCCACTCGAACGGGCGCCGAAACGGCGACCTCGCACATTCGTCCGTGCCGAGGTAGTAGCTGTACCGGCGGCCAGTAGCGCTGTACCGCGCGTGAAATTCGCTAGCGACGTCATGCGAGCGCTGCACCCATATGTCGGGTGGGAGTAATGCGTTCAACGCCCGCCTCAATGTTGCCGCGTCCCAGCGCTCCGTTACGCCCACGTGCGCCGACTGTCCTCGCGCATGCACGCCAGCATCCGTCCTGCCCGCGCCGATGACGGTCACCGGTTTCCCAAACAATCGTTCGAGGGATGCTTCAATGGCGCCCTGAACGGTGCGGAGCGCCGGTTGACGTTGCCAACCGGCGAACCGCGACCCGTCGTACTGAAGAACGAGTTGCACGGTCCGCTCCCGCATCGCCAAGAAGTTATTGGGCACGGGCTGCGTGTCAAGCAAAGCTCATGACGCGCCAATAGCGATGATGGCAGGGTGGCGGAATAGCTGGCCGATGACCATACACGTGCGTCGAGCATCGTGCATGGCTCCGGTTGACAACGAGCGCGTTGCACCACAAACTCGCAGCACTGCATGCCCGCGAAATCTCTATCTACCGTTGCCGCCGAGCTCGTGCACGCGTCTGATGCCGCTGCGGCTCTCGCGATCGTACATCAGGAACTCGCCGCCGCCGAAAAGAATACCGGCTTCGCGCTGCTCACGTTCGAGGCGCGTCGCGAGGCACTGGTCAACCGCGCACTGGTGCCGGACGATGACGCCGGCGCTCCTGTGGCCGGCGCCTCAGCGGCGCCGCCCGATCATGCGCGTCTCGGGTTCGGTCACCTGCCGCCGCCGGTGCGGTCCATTTTGCTGGCCGGGCAACGCTTCGCCGATGTCGGCGATCAGGGCGCACAGTATGCGAGGCTGCTGGGTGTGGAACTCCCGGGGAGCGAGCTGGCTCTGCTGCTCAAAGGGATAGTGGTAGAGGGCTCGCTCATCGCGGTTCTGGCGCTGTACGACGCGCGGCGCCGAGCGCCGGCCAAGCTGCTCCAGCGTGCCGAGCCGCTGGCGGGGGTCTTCGAGCTAACTTACGTGCGGCTGTATGAGCGGGAGGGGCGCTTCGAGGCCGTGGCCGCGCTGCACGATGTGACGTCGCGCCTCCGCGCCGAACATGCTAGCTCCGTCGCGGCCATGGAGCGCGAGCTGGAACGCCTTCGCGCCGCTCAACGCGCGGGAACAAGCGACGTGGTGCGCCGGCTGCGCGATACTATCGCGATTGCCGAGGGTCGGGCAGCCACCGCGGAGCAGAGGCTGGTCGCCGTGGAGGCGCAGGTGGTGAGCGCGGTGGATCGGTTGGAGCGTCTGCACGTCCAGCTCTCCGGCCAGGACTCGGTGATTCGCTCGCAACGCGAGGACATTCGCGATCTGCATGAACAGATAGCCGCTCGCGACGCAGCTGCCCTTCGCTCCTGACGTACACCTGACGCACGACAGTAGATGAGACAGTAGATGACAACTACGCCGACACCGGCCGCGCTGCATGACGTGATCTCCGCGCTGGCGTACGGCCGTGCACTGACGCAGGAAGATGTCACCGCCGCATTTGATGTGGTCATGCGCGGCGACGCGTCGCCGGTCCAGATTTCGGCGCTGCTCACCGGCCTGCGCACACGGGGCGAAAGCGCGGACGTGGTAGCGGGCGCTGCTCGAGCGCTCCGCCGCGCCATGGTGCGCCTGGACATCCCTGATGCTGACGACGTTGTCGATACCTGCGGCACCGGCGGCGGGGCAGTCGGAACATTCAATATTTCAACTGCCGCGGCGTTTGTCGCTGCGGGAGCGGGTGTCCGCGTTGCCAAGCACGGCAACCGCTCCTTCACATCGCGGTCAGGAAGCGCCGACGTCCTTGAAGCTCTGGGCGTCAGCGTCGACGTGAGCCTGGACGCGATGCGCGATGCGTTCGACGCCGCGGGGATCGTGTTCATGTACGCGCCGCGCATGCACCCCGCGATGCGGCATGTCGGCCCGGTCCGCAGGGAGCTTGCTGTGCCGACGGTCATGAATGTGATCGGCCCGCTCGCCAACCCCGCCTCCGCCGGACGGCAGGTGATCGGCGTAGCAGACGCGGGCCGCGTCTCGGTCATCGCCGAGGCGCTCGCTGCATTGGGGACGGTCCACTCCCTGGTGGTACACGGCGAACCGGGAATGGACGAGATATCGCCGCTGGGCGACACTAGGGTACTGGAAGTGCGAGGCGGCGATGTCAACGAATGGGCGATCACACCCGCCATGATCGGAAGCAGCGGGACCGGCGCCGATGATCTCCGGGGCGGCTCACCGGAGGAAAACGCAGTACTCGTTGAGGCATGCCTCGGCGGTGCCGCGCCCGCTGGCGCGGTTGCGGCGGTAGTGGCAAACGCCGGTGCCGCGATCTACGTCGCTGGCCTGGTGCGGTCGTACGAGGATGGCGTGGACGCAGCGAGGGCCGCGGTCGCCAATGGATCTGCATCCGCGGCCCTCTACCGCCTGCGTCGCGCGCTACCGCGCTCCTGACCTAGTCACAATCAGTTTAGCAGCGGCGCATCACGCCGACGACGACACCCTGAATCGCGACGTCGTTCTCATGCACGTAGATCGGCTCCATCGTCTCGTTGCGCGGCTGCAACCGAATGCGCCCGTCCCGCTCACGATAAAATCGCTTGACCGTCGCCGACGTTCCGTCTATCAGGGCGATCACTGTTTCGCCGTTATCGCAGCGCGCGCTCTCGTTCACCACCACGAAGTCGCCGTCGCAGATGTGGTCGTCGATCATGGAGTTTCCACGCACCCGCAGCACGTAGTGGTTCCCGGCGTGGCGGACAAAATCCTCCGGAACGGCGATCGATTCCTGCTGCTGAACCGCTTCAATGGGCATGCCGGCGGCCACGGTACCCATGAGCGGCACCTGCACGGCGCGCGGATACCGCTCCGATGGCAGGATCTCGATCCCGCGGCTCTCGTTGTATCGCCGCTTGATGTAAGACTTGCGCTCCAGGTTGCTCAGGTGCTCGTGCACCGTCGCCAGCGAGCTGTAGCTAAACCGCTCCGCGATCTCCTCGAAGCTCGGTGCGTAGCCCTTGTCATCGCTGTACTCGGACAGATACGTCAATATTTCACGTTGGCGCTTAGTGAGCGACATCGCCAGATTCCATCGAGGTGGGTTTCCACGTACGGCTGACCCCGAACAGCCGCCGAACAGTATGTTATCCGAAGAATGCCCGAAACGCAAGCAAAAATTGCCTGGACGGCCCCCACGGGCAAGCTCGGCGACCTGGTCGCTGGCGCTGCGCGCCGCGCGGAGGTACTCGGGGGAGAGCTCCGAGCGTGGCGCGACCGCGCAGAGGGCGCCGGGCCACGGCCGTCGCTGCGTGCCGCAATGCTACGCGAGGCTGTGGGCGTGGTCGCCGAAATTAAGCGCATGTCGCCCTCCAGGGGTGACATCAATCCCAGCCTCGACGCCGCGGCACAGGCGCGCCTGTATGTGACCGGCGGCGCCGCGGCGATATCGGTACTGACTGAGCCGGAGCAGTTCGGTGGATCCAGCGCTGATCTGGCCGAAGTCGCTGTCGCGGTCGCGCTGCCGATTCTGAAAAAAGACTTTCACGTGACGCCGGTCCAGCTGTACGAAGCGCGCGCGCTCGGAGCGTCGGCCGCGCTCCTGATAGCTCGCGCACTGGAGCCGGAGCGACTGCGCGACATGATCGCAGCCGCCGAGGGCGTCGGGCTGGAAGCGCTGGTGGAGGTCCGCGACGAAATCGAGCTGGGCGTCGCACTCAGCGCCGGGGCTGACCTGATCGGTGTCAACAACCGCAACCTGGAGACGCTGGTGATCGACGCCAGTACAGCGGCCCGAATTATCCCAATGATCCCGTCCTCGGTAGTGGCGATCGCGGAGAGCGGAATCAGCTCCCGGGCCGAGGTGGAACGAGCGGCGGCTTTCGGCGCGGACGGAGTGCTGGTGGGCTCGGCGATGTCGGCCGCCTCTGACCCCGTGCGTGCGGTGGCTCAGCTCGCGGGGGTTTCGGTGACCCGAAACGTGCGTCCGCGTGATAGCCGCTGATGCCAGTTCAAGTTAAGTTCTGCGGCCTCACGCGGACCGAGGACGTGGCCAAGGCGGCTAGGCTGGGCGCTGACTACGCTGGCGTGGTCTTCGCGGGTGGGCCCCGATCCCGCACGCTGGGTCAGGCATCTGCACTCTTTGGCGCGGCGTCCGCGACTCGGCGCGTAGGAGTATTCGCGCGCGCGGATGAGGGCCCGCTTCGCCTCGCCGTTACTGGTGTGCCGCTCGATGTCGTGCAGCTCCACGGAGATGCCGACGAGAGCGGGATAGCGGCGGCGCGTGCCGCGGGCGCGAGCGAAGTGTGGGCAGTTGTACGGATTGAGGGGATATACCTTCCGGTCACGACTGAGCGGCTGTTTCAGTCGGCAGATGCAGTCGTCCTGGATACAAAAGGCAGCACCGAGCTGGGAGGGACCGGCCGCATATTTGATTGGGACGCCATCGCCGCGCAACTTTTGCCGCTACGCGGGCGGGCGCGGCTGATCCTCGCGGGCGGGCTCACTCCGGACAACATTTCGCGTGCGATTCGTGTGTTGAGGCCGGATGTGGTGGACGTGTCATCGGGGGTGGAGTCGGCACCTGGCGTGAAGGACCATTCATTGATGCGCCGCTTCGTGGAGGCGGCACGGAATGCATAACGAAGTGGGTGAGGAGTGACGGCGAGTGTACCAGACAATTGTGCGCAGATGAGTGTTGAGACTGAAGCGACGCGGGTGATATCCCAGGCCGTGGATCGTTTTGGCGCGTTCGGTGGCCGGTACGTTCCGGAGACGCTTATCCCCGCCCTGGACGAGCTGGAGCGAGCATTCGGCGAAGCGATGAACGACCCGGAGTTTGTCCAGACGTTCGAGGGGCTGCTCCGAGATTACGTGGGCCGGCCATCGCCGCTGAGCGATGCGCCGCATCTGAGCGATCACGTCGGCGCGGAGGTGTACCTCAAGCGAGAAGATCTCAATCACACCGGCGCGCACAAGATCAACAACGCTCTGGGCCAGGCACTGCTCGCGATGCGAATGGGAAAACGCCGCATCATCGCCGAAACAGGCGCGGGCCAGCACGGTGTGGCGACAGCCACGGCGTGTGCCAGGTTTGGGCTGGACTGCGTCGTGTACATGGGTGAGACGGACATGCAGCGCCAGGAGCTCAACGTCTTTCGCATGCGGCTGATGGGCGCCGAAGTTGTGCCCGTGCTCGCTGGGACGCGTACGCTCAAGGACGCGACAAGCGAAGCGATCCGGGACTGGGTCGCAAACGTGGATACGACGCATTACATCATCGGCTCTGTTGTCGGGCCGGCACCGTATCCGCGCATGGTGCGCGATCTTCAGAGCGTAATCGGACGTGAGGCGCGCGTGCAGATGCTGGCGCGCGCGGGCCGGCTGCCATCGGCCGTGATCGCGTGCGTGGGCGGCGGCTCCAACGCAATGGGAATATTTCACCCGTTCGTCGACGACGCCGCGGTGCGCCTGATCGGCGTCGAGGCGGCTGGGGAGGGGCTCGACGGCGGGCGCCACTCAGCATCACTTTCGCGCGGAGTTCCGGGTGTTCTGCATGGCTCGCTGAGCTATCTGCTGCAGGACGAGCACGGACAGGTTCATCCGGCACACTCTATTTCGGCGGGGCTGGACTATCCCGGCGTCGGTCCGGAGCACTCGCATCTGCACGAGACTGGCCGAGCGGAGTACGTCGCCGTGAACGACGCCGACGCTGTCGCAGCGTTTGAGACGCTGAGCCGGCTGGAAGGGATCATCCCGGCGCTTGAAACGGCGCATGCCGTGGCGTGGCTGCTCGCGTCGGCGGGAAGCTGGAAGCGGGACGACGCGCTGCTGCTCTGCGTGAGCGGCCGCGGCGACAAGGACGTCGCACAGGTGAGAGCACTCGGGACTGACACGGACTCGTGATCGGATCCATGACGCCGCCTGCATCGCCATTCAGCCCGGGCGCCGGAGTACCCGCCGGCCGCCCCAGAGAAGTCGGGACAGCTGAAGTTGCGGAGATGCTCAAGCTCATGGCTCGCGCGGTGCGCGCGCACCAGTTGTACATGGCGAACAACCCGATGCACGCGCGCGCGCTGGAATCGCTGCGCGATTCGCTCACCTGCTTGTGGGCTGGCCGTGAACTCGTCGAGCTGCGCATCACGGAAGACGAGTTTCTGTACGATGGCGAGGCTGTGTTCACTGAAGGGAGCCGCGGCGGCGAGAGCTTGCCGTGGACGATCTACAAGGACGGCATTCGTTCGTTTGAGATCCGCAGTGGATTCGAAGGGCGGGATCTGGTCAAGTTTCTCGACGCGCTCAAAACGACGCGCAATCGCGGCTCGGATGACGATGACCTGGTGACGTTGTTCTGGGAGTGCGACTTTGCGCACCTGGGCTACGGCTA
>JBBSHV010000088.1:0-9711 GCA_038232435.1 Gemmatimonadales bacterium
AGCGCGTAACGGCGCTCCTGGGCGAAGATTACGATGCGCGATGGGACATCGTGCGTTCGTTCGCCGGGTCGGAATTGGTCGGCATGCGCTATCGCCGTCCGCTCGATTGGGTGCAGTACGGTGAGGGCGTGCACGAGATCATCGTTGGTGAATCTTTCGTCACCGCGAGTGACGGGTCCGGCGTCGTGCACATGGCGCCCGCATTCGGCGCCGACGATTACGCGGCAGGCCAGCGTCATGGGCTCGCGTTCCTGCAGCCCGTCGACGCGCGCGGACGCTTTCCCGAATCGCTCCCGGTCGTCGGCGGAATGTCCGTCAAGGACGCCGACACACTCATAGTGGATGAGTTGCGTCGCCGTGGTGTGTTGTGGAAGATGCAGCAGTTCGAGCATTCGTATCCGCACTGCTGGCGTTGCGATACGCCGCTCATCTACTATGCCCGCTCGTCCTGGTTCGTTCGGACCACCGCGTTCAAGGACGGCATGATCGAGCGGAACGCTTCGGTTGACTGGCATCCCCCTGAGGTCGGCGCCGGCCGTTTTGGCGAATGGCTCGAGAACAACATTGACTGGGCCATTTCGCGCGACAGATACTGGGGAACTCCGCTCCCAGTATGGGTGAACGACGAGGACCCGAACGAGATCGAGGTCATCGGCGGGTACGCGGAGTTGGCCGAGCGCATGGGCGAGCCTCTCGGCGATTCATTCGATCCGCACAAGCCGTACATCGATCGCTACACGTGGCCCGCACCTTCCGGCCGCGGTACAATGCGCCGCGTCAACGAGGTCATCGATACCTGGTTCGACTCGGGCTCGATGCCGTTCGCGCAGTGGCACTTTCCATTCGAGAGACGCGACACTTTCGCGAGCCATTACCCGGCCGGTTTTATCGCCGAAGGTGTGGATCAGACACGCGGCTGGTTCTACTCGCTCCTCGCCATTGCGACCGGATTGGGCAACGCACTCGGCCAGCGTGCTGCATCAGAACCGCCTTATCGCAGTGTGATCGTAAACGATCTAGTACAGGCGAAGGACGGCAGCAAGATGTCCAAGAGCCGCGGCAACGCCGTGGATCCGTGGCAGGTGATCGAGCGGCACGGCGCGGATGCGGTCCGCATTTTCCTAATCGCGTCGAGCCAGGTCTGGCTGCCGCGCAAGTTTGACGAAGACGCGATCCGGGAAACCATCGGTCGCTTTCTGCTCACGTTCAAAAACGTTTACAGCGGCATCTTTGCGACGTACGCCAGCTTTGGGTGGACACCGTCGGCGTTGGACCCGCTTTTCACGGACCGTCCGCTCATCGACCGCTGGATTCTCTCACGCCTCGCCAGCGTCGAGCGCGCGTGCGATGATCTGCTCGAGGAGTACAGCGCGACGCACGCAGTGAACGCGGTTATGGACTTCTTCGTCGGCGACGTTTCCAACTGGTACGTGCGGTTGAACCGGCATCGATTCTATGATGTCGACACTGACGACAACCGCGCCGCGTTCGCGACGTTGCACGAAGTGTTGGTTGTAACGTCGCGCCTGCTCGCTCCATTCGCCCCGTTTCTTACAGATTGGGTGCACCGCGAGCTGACTGGCGAATCTGTCCACGTTGCGCCGTACGTTCGGCCGCATCCGGATCGCATCGATGCGGAGCTGGAAGCTGCAATGCGCGATGTGCGTGCGCTAGCCAATCTCGCGCGCGGCGCGCGTGAGGAAGCTGGCATCAAGGTCAGACAGCCACTCAGCACGCTGCTGTGTGTAGTTCCGGGAAATGCGGGGAGCGGCTCAATCTCCTCGCTCGTTCCTCTGCTCGCGTCAGAGCTGAACGTGAAGGATGTCGCGTTCGCGACTTCGGCGGATGATTTTGTGACGCTGGAGGGGCGGCCCAACTTCCGCACGCTCGGAAAAAAATTTGGCAAGCAAACGCCGGCGGCCGCGGCGCTCGTCAGTGCGCTCGGCTCAGCGGAGTTGCTCGCGCTCGAGCGCGGGGAGCTAGTTACCATCGCGACGGAAAATCAGTCTCATCCGTTATCTTTGGAGGATGTCACAATAGTCCGCCGAGCAACCGGTGAGCTAGTGGTCAAGTACGATGCCGGCTATGTCGCCGCAATAGATCCTTCGATAACGCCGGAGTTGCGGCGCGAGGGAATAGCGCGTGAGCTAGTCAACCGGATTCAACGCTTGCGCAAGGATCTCGGCTTCGCAGTAAGCGATCGCATCGCGCTTCACGTGAGCGGAGCGCCGGAACTTTTGGAAGCGGTGGAGGGTCACCGTGACTGGATCGCGGCAGAAGTGCTCGCAGCCGAGCTCCGGACGCTGCCACTACTCGACGGCTTTACCGCAACGCATCACCTCGACCTCGACGGAATCTCCGCCGACGTTACCCTTACCAGGACTGAATGACCATGACGACTAGCGCCGCGAGGACGAAGCCAAAGGCGTTGACACGCGAACAGTTCCTCAAGCACTTCGAGGCCCGGCTGACTGAGGAAAGGGGCCGCGTGGTGAAGGAACTGGGTAACTACAACGATGCGTTCAACGTCTCCGCGCAGGACTCCGGGGGCGAGGTCAGTGCGTACTCGTTTCACATGGCCGATCAGGGCACCGACGCCATGGAGCGGGAAAAGGCGTTCCTGTTCGCCAGCCAGGAAGGACGCTTTCTCTGGCACATCGACCAGGCGTTGCGACGTCTGTACAGGGATCCCGAGAACTTCGGCAAGTGTCATAGCTGTTCGACGCCGCTGGCATTCGAGCGCCTGGACGCACTACCGCACGCACGGTACTGCATCGATTGCAAGCAGCGCGAGGAAGATGGAAAGCGTCAGGGCTGACACCACGCCGGCCGTCAAGGCCAATCCGTGGCTCTTCTGGGCCGTTATCGTTGTCGTCGTGACGGTTGATGTACTCACGAAGTGGGCGGCCGTGTACGGGCTCGTTCCTGAGTACACGCCGCACGAGATCGTCGGCGACTTCGTACGCTTCACGCTGGCCTACAACCCCGGCGCGGCGTTCGGCCTGAGCGTCGGCTCGGCGTCACGCTGGATATTTACTGTGCTCACGCTCGTGGCACTCGGCGTACTCTGGTCGCTGTATCGCTCCACGCGCGAAGGCGACTATCTGCGTACCCTCGCCCTCGCCCTCGTGTCGGCGGGCGCTATCGGTAACCTCATCGACCGCGTGCGCTGGGAGCGGGGAGTCGTTGATTTTATCGATGTTGGAATCGGTCAACACCGCTTCTGGACTTTCAACGTCGCCGACTCCGCTGTCACTGTCGGAGCGGTTCTGCTTGGCTGGGTCCTGTTGCAGCAAGACCGAGCGGCTGCGCGAGTGGCGGCGGCTGGCGACGTCTGAGCGATTTACCGCCGGCGAGCTCGCCGGCGGTAGGCTGGACCTGATTGTTGCCGAGCGACTCGGCACATCCAGAACGCACGGGGCGACCCTCATCGCGACCGGCCGCGTCGCCGTGAACGGCACACACGAAAAGGCATCGTACCGCCCCGTTGCCGCTGACGTCATTGAGGTAACAGTGCCCGAGCCAGAGCGCCGCGAAGTGGTGGGGGAGTCGATCCCCGTCGCTGTTGTACACGAGGATGACGACCTTCTCGTCGTCGATAAACCTGCAGGGATGGTGGTTCATCCGGCTCCCGGCAACTGGACGGGGACCCTCGTCAACGCTCTCATGGGACGCGGTGGTGACCTGGCCGAGGGCGGCGGGTCGGACCGGGCCGGGATCGTTCACAGGCTGGATAAGGAGACATCCGGCCTCCTTATCGTCGCCAAGAGCGACGTCGCTCATCGGCGGCTGAGCGCCGCGATCGCCGCGCGCCGAGTCACGCGCGAGTACGCGACAATGGCCTGGGGCCACCTCGATACCGATTCCCTGACAGTGGATCAGCCAATCGCACGACATCCGCGAGACCGAAAGCGTATGGCGATCGTCAATACCGGGAAGGCCGCGCGGACTGATTTCATCCGGCTTGCGCGATTTGGCAGCGGCGACCTCTTGCGCGCGCACCTGCACTCGGGGCGAACGCATCAGATTCGCGTCCATCTCGCATCTTTCGGCCATCCGGTGATAGGGGACGACGTGTACGGCGGCGGTGGTGGGCGCAGGCTCGCCGGGTTGCCTCCAAAACGGCACTTCCTGCACGCTGCATGGCTCCGTTTCCATCATCCCGTCACCGGGACGATGCTGGACTTTCGTTCGCCACTACCAGATGATCTTCGGAACTCGCTTGCCGCGATAGCCGAGTCGCCTGTACTTCTCGATGATCCTGATCCGCTAATGACTTTTGGCTTCTTTGCTCGCCCCAACTGACGCGCTTCTGTTCGCTCCGCCGCTGGCGCTGAGCGAGCCCGAGCTGTACGACTGCGGCCCAGATACGGAGACACCCAAGTCACTCGTCTTCCGGGCTGGGGGACGCGTGTACACATGCGCCGTTGCCCAGGTGCGCGAAGTCGCACCGCTGCCGCCAGTCACGCGCCTGCCCGGCGGGCCGCCAGAGGTAATCGGGCTCATTAACTTGCGCGGCGCCATCATTACTGTTCTCGACGCCGGCATCCTATTGCACCGACGTCCCATCCAGCGACCGGGTGCGATGCTCCTCGTCGTGGACCTGGGACCGCGCGGCGTGGGACTCGCGGTCGAATGTGTGACAGACGTGCGCATCGTGCGTACGGAAGAAGAATACCTGACGCTGGACGTGCGTGACGCTGTTGCGCGCCTGATTTCACCAATAGAGGACGAATGAGCCATACAGTTTTGGTGTGTGATGACGCTGTGTTCATGCGCACAATGCTCGGAGACATTCTGCAACAGGCGGGCTTCACCATCGTCGGAGAGGCCGACACCGGCGCAAGGGCCGTCGCCAAGTACAAGGAGCTGCGTCCCGATCTCGTGACAATGGATATCGTCATGCCAGACATGGGCGGCATCGAGGCCGTACGCGAGATCACGACTTTCGATCCCGATGCACGGGTCGTGATGTGCAGCGCAATGGGCCAGCAGGCGCTGGTGGTGGAGGCGATCGAGGCGGGCGCCAAGGACTTCGTCGTTAAACCGTTCCAGCCTAGCCGCGTGCTGGATTCGGTGCAACGCGTTCTGGGCTGAACCGCCGCCACCCGAAGCAACCCGCGAGCGATCGGCTATGGACCTGTCCAGGTATGTTGAGCTCTTCCTCAGTGAGGGGCGCGAACACGTAGCGCAGCTTAATGCCGCGTTGCTGGAGCTGGACCGCGTTCCGGATTCATCCACTTCGAATGCCGCTGTGGCTGAAGCGTTTCGCGCGGTCCATAGCATCAAGGGGATGGCCGCGGCGATGGGTTACACGGCGGTGTCAGACACCGCTCACGGTCTGGAGTCCTTGCTGGACGAGCTGCGCCGCGGCGATAAACGTGTAACGCGCACGCTGGTGGAGCATCTGCTCGAGGAAGCCGACGCGCTGGCCCGCGGAGTCGAAGCGGCGGTTCAGCTGCCCACGGCCGGCACGGCAAAGGACGCGCCTGCCGTCGTCCAGCGCCCCGCGGAGTTGGACGAAGCTACTCCCGCCCGCAATACCCACGTCCGAGTACGCGCGAGCCGGCTTGACTCTCTCATGAACCTCGTCGGGGAGCTCGAGATCGCGCGTGGCCGCCTCGGTAAGGTTCTTGGCCAGAACGCCGACGACGGTGTGAAGGCGGCATTCGCGCATACTTCGCGACTTCTTACCGAACTGAAGGAAGAAGTGATTACCGCGCGCATGGTCCCGGTGGGGCAAGCATTTGAGCGCTTCCCGCGACTGGTGCGTGAAACGGCGCGAACGCTGGGTAAAGATGTGGAGTTTGTTCTGGAAGGGTCGGACATCGAACTGGACCGCTCCATGCTCGACCGGATTGGCGACCCGGTGATGCATCTGCTGCGTAACGCGCTGGACCACGGAATAGAGAGCGCCGAGAAGCGTACAGCCGCTGGGAAGGATGAGCGCGGTCGCCTGACACTGAGCGCGCAGCGTGAGCTCGGCTACGTGCTCATCCGCGTCACCGACGACGGCGGTGGAATTGACCGGACTATCGTGCTTGCCCGCGCTCATACGCTCGGGTTGATCACGGCCGACACCGAGCATCTGTCGGACGGCGACTTGCTGCGCGTACTCTCCACCCCCGGCTTTTCTACAGCTGCGAGTGTGACGAGCGTGTCGGGCCGCGGTGTCGGCATGGACGTCGTCGACGCGGCGATGCGGGTTTTGGGAGGGACCCTCGATCTCAGCACGACCCGGGGCGAGGGAACGGCGATAACGCTACGTCTTCCGCTGACCGTGGCCATTGTGCGAGCATTGATTGCGAGCGTCGCCGGTGAGACGTTCGCGATCCCTTTCACTCACGTGCACGAGACGCTTGAGCTGGAACCGCCGGCATCCGTGTTTGACGATGGGCAATGGGACGAGGCTAACATCAACGACGACATAGTACCGGTGATTCTGCTCCGGCGCCATTTCGGCGTCCCCGCGCGGTTCGCAGCGCGTATGAAGAGCGTGACAGTGACGGCGCGTGGTCTGCGCGCTGCGCTTGTGGTGGACGACTTCCTCGGGCAGCAGGATGTCGTTGTCAAACGGTTCGATTCACCCAAAGGGAGCACGGTCAGTTTCGCCGGTGCCACAGTCCTGAGCGACGGTTCACCGGCGCTGATAATCGACGTCAACAGCTTGATCTAGGGAATTTCATGACGATGACCGATGTGACGGAACTGACCGAGGTACAGCGCGACGCGCTGCGCGAAGTAGCCAATATCGGGGCGGGCCATGCGGCGACTGCACTGTCGCTCATGACCGGCACCAAGATCATGATCAGCGTACCGACAATCACCGTCTCCGCGTTGGAAGAATTGGCGCCGCTGATTGCCGATCCCGATGACGCCGTTGCACTGATTCCGATGAAGATGAGTGGCGGCCTCAACGGCCATACGATTCTCGCCTTCCCGATTGCGACCGCGCACCGTCTCGCGGCACTGATGCTTCGTCGCGACGTGATCATCGCGCCTTCGCTGACAGAGCTGGAGGCATCGGCCGTGACCGAGGCTGGCAACATCCTCGCCGGAGCGTACATGACGGGCCTGAGCGAGTTCATGCGGATGACGCTGATGCCGTCGCCGCCTTCGCTGACGGTGGGACCGGCGCGCGAGGTGCTGGCGGATGCGGCGACGAAGAATGGCCACCGAGGCGGAATGGTATTCTGCGTCGAGACTCAGTTCATGATCGGTAACTCCGGAAGCTCGCTTCCTGGTTATTTTCTGTTGCTGCCGGACCCCTCTTCACTCGGCGCGATGTTGGCGGCCGTAAGTGTCGGCTGAATTCGGCGCGGTTTCATCCGAGTAGCTCTGTATAGCAATGCCTGATCAGGATACGCCAGAGTTCGACAACTTTCTAACCGACTTGCAGGCCGTGGTGGCCGAGCGCGTCGAGGACTTGCGCGCGCGCCAGAGCGCGGACAGTCCGGCGGCGTTCAAGGACGAAGACAAGGTCGTGCGTGAGTGGCCCGAAATGAGCGGACGCGTGATGGAGGAGATGCGCTGATGGCGATCCGTGGCAGCCTTACCGAGGCAAGCCTCCCGGACGTGTTGCAGCTCCTCTCCATGGGGAAGAAGACTGGCTGCCTAGGGCTGACGTACGCCAACAATTTCGGGTACATCTACTTCTCCGACGGCTCGATCTCGCATGCGTCGATAGTCAATCGTTCCCTGAGCACCGAGGAGGCAGTGTATCTCCTCTTCACGTGGGCACAGGGGACGTTCAACTTCGAGCCAGGCGCGGCTCCCGACGAAGGGGTGGAGATGCTCGCCATAGATCCACAGTCGTTGCTGCTGGAAGGAGCGCGACGCATGGATGAGTGGGCGCTCATCGCGAAAAAGATCCCAAACTTCGATATCGTGTACGCGCTGGATCGGCACAAGCTTCTGGCGGAGGAGCGCGAGTTGGCGCCGGAGGTGCACGCACTCGTGCCGCTCATCGATGGGCAACGCGACGTGAGTGCGTTGATCAACGATTCCAGGCTCGGCGAGTTCATGACCGCCAAGGCGTTGTACGGACTTGTGACGACCGGCTACGTCGTGCGTGTGGGAGTGAGCACACGGACGCAACGCGCTCCCAAGCCGGACGACAAGGTCACTGAGCACCGCAACCTGGGCATCGCGTTTTACAAGACCGGAATGTATGAGGAGGCTGAGCGCGAGTTCCGCCGCGTGGACGCGCTGCGGCCGGAAGACGGCGAGGCGTCTTTTTACGTCGGGCTCGTGGCGTTGCGGCAGGGGCAGTGGGCTGCCGCGGCACGGGCGTTCGAGCGCCACACAACGCAGCAGCAGGCACCACGTGCGGCGGTCTTCGTGAACCTTGCCTATGTGTACGAAAAGATGGGCGATGTCGCACGCGCGCGCGCGGCCATTGCGCAGGCCCTGTCGCATGGCGGGCGCGGCGATCCGGTGGTTCAGACCAATGCCGCCGCGCTCGCTGTCGCCGCGGGTGACTACGAAGCGGCTGATGCTGCTCTGGCGAGCGCGCGCACGCTCTGGGGAACGCGGCGTCCGCCGCCGGTGTGGTTTCACTACGCTGGACTCGCGGCTGCGCTGGTCAACGACCTGGACCGCGCGATAGCACTTCTGGTCGAGGCCGTTCAGGTGTACCCCTCGCACGCCGTGCTGTGGAACAACCTTGCCGTCGCGTACGAGGCGCAAGGTGATTTCGGTACCGCGCTCCGCACAGCGGAACGTGGACTCATCGAAGATCCAACGCTGCCACAGCTGCACCGAAATTTCGCCGACTCACTGCAACGCGACGGTCGCTTCGATGAGGCGCGCGAAGCGTATCGTCGCGCGCACACGCTCGACTCGCTGTGAGCGAGTCCGACTCCGTCGCCGATGAGTTCGGTATGCTCGCGGACAAGATCACCCGTGAAACTTCATTCCGGTGCGCCAGCTACAAGGACAAGTGTCTCCGCAGGCGCATTGCGGTGCGAATGAGAGCGCGAGGGGCCGAGTCCTTCTCCGCGTACGCGCTGGTCCTGGACTCCGACCGGCGCGAGTACGATCGGTTACTCGATGCGCTGACGGTCAATGTCACGAAGTTCTTCCGCAATCCTAGCACCTTCGAGGCGCTTGCGACGTCGGTAGTTCCACAGCTATGGCAGGGTGAAGGAAGCATATCCGTTTGGAGTGCTGGTAGCTCGTCGGGCGAAGAGGCTTTATCGCTCGCGGCATTGTTCTACGAGCACGCGCTTGCGTTGGGCGAGCTCGATCGTCTCGCGAGAGTGCGCGTCACGGGCAGCGATATTGACAGAGCCTCGCTCGTTGCGGCTGAGAATGCGCGCTATACGGCGGCGGCGTTTGCTGATACACCCGCGCATCTGCTCGACAAGCTGTTCCCACTGGAGGGTGATACACGCACTGTGATCGAGCCTGTCCGGTCGCTGGTGCAATTCGAACGGCGTGACATACTGCGCGAGCCACCGCCTGCGGGATCATACGATCTCATCGCTTGCCGCAACGTCATCATCTATCTGGATCGTGAAGCGCAGGAGGAGCTGCTGTGCTCCTTTCACCGAGCGCTTCGCCTCGGCGGCTTTCTTGTCATGGGAAGGGTGGAGACACTGTTGGGGAAGCCACGCCAGCTCTTTGGCGCGGTGGACGTTCGGGAGCGCATCTTTCGGAAGGTGCGATGACGCTGGCGCAAGCTGTTAAACGCTCGGTGCTGGTCGTCGA
>JBBSHV010000089.1:0-9673 GCA_038232435.1 Gemmatimonadales bacterium
CACCGGTGCCAGGTTCTGGCCCACGACGTACAGATACGTCATCGGACCACTCATCAGCGCGCCGTCGGGTCGCAGGAAGGAATAGTTGCCAAGCCCCGCTGCTGCGGCGGCGTCGGGGTAGCGAATGTCATACCGGACGGTGGCGTTGCCGCTCCTCACAATCGCGCGCCAGGTCGAGCTATCCTCCCGGGTTACCGGCACGACCCTATCGCCATCACTCACGCGAACGTTCCTGACGAACCTGTAGAAGTTCGCCACCCGGTAGGCACCCGGCGCCCAGATCGGGCTCGCCAGGCGCACGGTGTCGCTCACGTTGCGCAACTGCAATTCCACGGAGTAGCCGGTGGAATCCATGGATGGCGCCGCGCGTACGATGTAGCGCACTACCGGCTGGGAGCGATCGAAACGCGCCTCGAATCCATCGGCGTACGTGCTGAGCGGTATCTGAGCGAAGCTGGAGCGCGGGAGAATGAGGACCGCGCCAAGCGCGGCGAGTAAGGCAAAGGCTAAGCGGGATTTTGTCGGCATACCCTAACTTACGTGCGGACCGTCATGACCGTGAAGCGCCGCCCTTGCGGACTGGTGGAAACGCGTTGCACTTTTTCGGATAGCACCCAGGCCACCGGCAACATCATGCTGTCACACCACGCCACCATTGTCCCCATGCGTCTCTCTCCGATGCTCCCGGCCGCGATCGTAGTGACTGCCCTTTGCGCCTGCGCCTCGTCCAGGCCACCCGATACCGAGGTGCGGCAGGAACGGGCCAGAATGGAAGGTGCGAATGCAGGGACGAGAATGGACGTCGATCTCCATGCCCGGGACGTCCGGGAGGAACACGCCGTGCCAGTTCCGGCTGTGCAGGCATTTAAGGCATTGCCGGCCGCCTACGCCAAGCTGGGACTACCAACTGTCGCGGTCGTGGACAACACGGCCGGCGTGTATACCATCGGCGTACGCAACCTACGCGCACACGGATCACTCGCGGGCACTCGTCTATCGCGCTACATCGACTGCGGATCGGGAGCGATGCGCATTCCTGCCGATAGCTACGACGTAAGCCTGTCAGCCACTACGTACGTGATGCCGAAGGGAACGAATGGCTCGACCCTGCACACCATGGTGGCCGCTGAGGCGCGTGATCCGGGCGATAACAGGCCGCCTGTACGCTGCGCTTCGACCGGCGTATTCGAGAGCCGCCTGGCCGACCTGGTGGCGGCGCCCTAACTCGCCACCAGGCACATGCAGGCACTTGCTTTACCGCGCAGGCACAGCGTTACTGCAGCCTGATCGAGCCGTTTACTGTTTTGGCCGAGACGTTGGCGCCGCCGCTGCCCACGGCTCCTTCCGCGTGACGGCGACGACGGTCGTAGTTGAGCGCGTACTTGGAATCAATCGAGCCGTTGACGGTGCTCAGATTGACATCGGCGTTGAATCGTGGCGGCGTAGTGATGTTGATGGTGCCGTTCACTGATCTGAAGCTCATCGCGGCCGTCCCCTGCTGGCCGAGCGAGGCGTTGACGGAGCCATTCACGGTCTCAGCTTCGAGCGGACCCGCATTGGCGCTGACGACGACATCTCCGTTCACGGTCTTGGCGGATGCGGGCGATCCAATCCGCTCAGCGCGCACGCTACCATTAACCGTGCTCGCCACAACCTGACCGCTCAACCCCATTGCCCGGATGCCGCCGTTGACACTGTGCAGACCGCTGCGCACGCCATTGGGAACCTGCACGTCGAACAACACTTCCACATTCTGACGCCGATCGTCCCCGTCCATGTGAAGGTTGTTGTTGTGCGCGCCACTCTCGTCGCAGGTCGCATTATTGCTCCATAGCGCACATACGGTCACACCATCGCCGGACTTCGCCACCGCGTAGTGGACGACCGACGGATCGCCGCCATTTTTCGCGCGCTTCTCGGCGCGCACGTGGACGTTGCCGTCCGGGCTTGCCGTGACGGTCACTGGCCCGTTCACGTTGTACACGCGGAACCACTGTCCACTCGATACCGGTCCGTCCCACCCCCACGATGTACCGTTACGACCGAGATCCTGTTGTGCCGCCAGCGGAGTAATCAGTGGTGCAGCGGCGATGCCGAGCGTGGCGACCAGGGCGAATGTTCTGAGAGTGCGTTTCATGGTTATCGATTCCCTTGAGAGATTTGTACCCGGCCGCTAAACGTCTCGACGGAGATGCGCGCATCGCCGCGGCCGATCGTGTATCTGTAGTGAGTCCGCTCGTCGTCAGCATCACTCTCCGGACGGCGGACTGCGCCCGGATACTCGTTCGTCACTGACCCGCTGTACGTGTCCACGGTAATCACCGCGCTGGCACCACTCGCGAGTCGGAGCAGCGCGCGGCCAGAATGCGTCTCGAACTCGTATCGGCCCGCTGGATTCAGCGCGCCTGTAAAGGTGATGCCCCCGCTCACGGAGTTGGCGCGCACCCGAGTCCCTCGCGCGTTCGACAGATCGGTGCTGCCACTCACGGTTTCCGCGCTCACGGTTCCGGTAACGTTGGACACCTGTATGGCTCCGCTCACCGTCTCTACTTTGACATCGCCCGCGACGCCCATCGCCGTTACGCCGCCCGACACGCTCTCAATTGACACGTTCGCGCCGGCATCACGCACGTCTACTGGTCCGCTAATGCTGCTCGCATCGATGCCACCGTGAACTCCCGTGGCGTTGATCGTACCGGATATGGCGCTCATCGTCACGCGTGCACCCACCGGAAGGGTGACATCGTACGTTGCGCTGCCGCCTCTGTCAGACCAGTTGCGGTGTAACCCAAGGTCAATGTGCGAACGGTTTGCGTCAAAGTCCAGCGTCGCACCATCGGTTGCGCTGGCCACAACGCGCACCTCGTTCCGATTCCACGACGACACCCTGATCGAGCCGGAGATCAAGCCCAGCTCCACTGACCCGTTAGCTGAGAATGGGACCAGAGTATCGATCCTCGCCACGCCGCCGCCGTTGGACTGGGACCACCGACTCGGCGGGCGCGGGGGAGTGGGCGGACGACTCTGTGCTTCCGCTCCAGCCGCACCTCCGACTGCGAGCGCCACTGCCATGCTGGCTAGCAGGCTTGTGAGTTTACAGGTCATTGTAAGCTTTCTCCTGACGATGTGCTGGGGCTATTGATGGTAGTGCTGCGGGTGGTGTCGTTCACGTCGATGGCAGCAGTGCCGCCGCTCGGAGCAGATCCGTTTTTTTCGCGAGGGATCGATCCAATTGACTGCCGAGGAACTTGCTCTTTGGATCCTTGGCCAACGCCGCGCGCGATTGCGCTATCGCGTTGTCAATCACTTTGAGATTCTGCTCGATCGTCCTGACGGTCACGGGATCCAGTTGCGATCGCCTCGCCTCTACCGCCGATCGCAGCATCGTGATCTCCTCATTGTAAACCGCACGGGTATCCGCTTCATCGCCGCCATGTGACACCAGTCGCGCTGACGGAGGAGCG
This sequence comes from Gemmatimonadales bacterium, assembly GCA_038232435.1. GTDB lineage: Bacteria > Gemmatimonadota > Gemmatimonadetes > Gemmatimonadales > Gemmatimonadaceae > Fen-1247. The sequence continues at coordinate 3,465 of JBBSHV010000089.1, forward strand.
GCGTTGCGGCTACCGCGATCATTCTCTTTCTCCGCGGCTGATGCGACCACTTTCCCTGGTGGTACGTCCACCGGCTGCGGGACCGCGATGGAAGTCTGCGTCGGCTTCGCGGCGATCATCGCCGGAGCTTGGGATGACGTCATTATCGTGTCGTCATGCTTTGTCAGCACGTATGTCACACTGGCCGAGGCCGAGATGAGCACGGCGGCAGCAGCGGCCATCGGGACCCACGACGTCCAGCGCGGCTTCCCGTGATGCACCCGTTGCATCCCGACCCGCGATGCCGCGGTTGCACCGAGCGGGAGCACCGGTGCCGAGATTCTGCTCTCGATTTCCGGCCACAGATCACGCGTGGGCGCGATGCCCTGGATCAGATGCGAGTTTGCGTTCAGATATTCCAACACGGCATCCTCCACCGCCTCATCATTCATCAAGCGATCGCCCGTGCGATCCGCACTGTGATCTGCCACTTCATCTGCGTCGTCAGTCATGCGAGTACCTCCCTGAGAAGCCGGCGGGCCCGGTGCAACTGGGCCTTGCTGCCACCGGAAGTGATGTCCAGCATCCGCGCGATCTCCTCGTGCTTGAACCCTTCAACGTCGTGCAGAGCGAAGACTGTCCGTGCACCTGGCGGGAGTGCCGCGATCGCCGCCGTCAGATCCATTCGCTCAGCGTCATTGGACCGCGGCGCGATGGGCGCTACGTCGAGCTGATCTTCATCCTCGATCCTGGACCGACGCCGCCGGTCGCTGCGCCGCGCTTCGAGCACGACGTTCACCGTTAGGCGATGCAACCAGGTGGAGAATGCCGAGTCGCCGCGGAACTGCGGCAACCGCTCCCACGTCCGTACGAATGCATCCTGGGTAAGTTCTTCAGCAACGGTCCGATCGCCACACATCCGCATGCAGATGGCGTAGACCCGGTTCACGTTGTCCCGATACAGCCGCTCGAACGCGCGCCTGTCGCCGCCAACGGCGAGCGCCACATCCCGCTCACCGCCCGCCTCACCAACCGGCTCAGCGTCTGTATCAGCCATTGTCCCCGATGAAATCGCAATCGCATTCTGCATGGTCTCGGAGGATAAGACGGACCACGACGCGAAATGGTTTGAACGGCATCGCTCAGCAAACCATCGTAAGGCACGGCTTGAGCGGCGCCCCGCGGGCTACGGCGTCGCCAACGCCCGCACGAAATCCGCGCCCAGCACCGATGCCTGCCACCGACGTAGCTCCGGGATCTCAGCCAACTCCTCCACCGTCGTTGGCTTGCGGCGCGCCACTGCCTCCATCCGGTCGCGGGAGCAGAGCACGCCGGGATCCAGCTTGAGGTTGGCAGCGACGGAATCGCGCACGGCCTTGAGCCTGGCCACGTTGGCGTCGAAGTCGGGGTCGCGCTCCCATCGCGCCGGGCGAGGGAAGCGCGGCAGATCGGCCTCCGGAACCGCAAGCGCGCGCTCAACCCCTTCGACGATCTCGGACCCGTTCCGCTCCAGCACCCCGCGCGGAACACCCTTGATGCCGCCGAGCGCTGCCCTGGTCGTGGGTTGCTGCCTTGCGATCTCGAGTAGCGCCTCGTTTCCCATCACCCGAAATGTGGATCGATCCAGCTCCGCCGCGCGCGCATCACGCCAGGCGGCCACTTCACGCAGCACGGCCAGCTCGCGCCGCTTGAGATCGCGAGCGCCCTTCATCTTCATGAAGTCCGTCTCGGAATTGTCCGGCGCGAACTGGACCTGCTCCAGCCGCTCGAACTCCTCGGCAGCCCACTCCATCCGGCCCAACTGCTCCAATCCCATGCGTAGCTCATCGCGCAGATCCAACAGGTAGCGCGTGTCCTGCGCCGCATAATCCAGCATGCTCGGCGTCAGCGGCCGCATGGACCAGTCGGCGCGCTGATGCACCTTGTCCAGCTTCACGCCATAGAACTTCTCCAGCAAGGCGGCTAGGCCGAACGATGTCATCCCCAGTAGCTGGGCCGCAATTCGCGTATCGAAGATGTGTGTGACGTGCCAGCCGTAGTCCTGCCGCAGCAGCCGAAGATCGTAGTCGGCGTCGTGGAAGACGATCTCCACATCCGTATCTTCCAGTAGCTTGCCAAGCGTGGGGAGCGGACCGGCGTGCAACGGATCGATAATGGCGCTATGATCTTGCGTGGAAAGCTGCAGCAGGTAGATGCGATCAACATAACGATGAAAGCTGGCTCCCTCGGTATCGAGGGCGAGCTCCCGAACCCCGCTGATTGAGTCCAGAAAGAGCGCGGCGCGCTCAGCGGTGTCCAGGTAAGTGGGCTGGTACGGATCTGCCATACCTCAATCTATATGACCCTGAACCGTTCCTTGCGCCGCCCAGGCTGGCGAACACGAGACATCGCCCGGGGGACGGTGGTCAGACATCGTGGTACAGGCGGCCGACAGCAAGAAAGGGAGAATCGGTCTCAGGAAGAGATTGGTCAGTGTGATGCTTGCATGCCCTCGATGCCTCGACTAGTCGAGCGGGTACTCTGGCGCGAAATCACTGTCTGACCTACGTTCGCGCTGTAACTGCCGCCCCCCGCACGCAGTCGTCCGGTATTCCGGGCCAAATCTGACCCGCATGCCCACGCGTACGCTGTACGGCCATGCTCTCCTGCCAGAAGAGGAGGTACTGGTATGCGGTACGATTCTACAAAGAGTCCAGTGCGGCGACAACGCTCTCTGGGCCCGCGCGCCCGCGGTACACTCACCGCGGTTGTTATAGTGTCGGCCTTGGTGACCGGATGCAAGGATAGCGGACCAGTTGACCCGCGACTCGCATCATTGCATCCAAGTGCAATGGTCGTCTGCGATGACCCCAGTCTGCCGGGCTGTGATGGAGGAGGCGGTGATCCTGGTCCCGGGGGCGGCATCAATCCCAACGACTCGTATGTCACTGGGGATGTGACAATTTACACGTCAACCGCGGTGACGCTATCCGCCCCAATTTATGACGCGGCGACAGAGCAGATGACGACGGCCTTTACTGCGTCATTGCCGGACGAGCATCTGCACGTCGACGCCGGGTACTCGACCAGCGGAGCCACGATAGTCAACACCGCATTTACAGACCCGGTGGACCCCGCCGCATCGCCAAGCATTCAGGTTACGAACGCAGACCTGAACGCGGACGTGCTGACGGAGGCGAACTCAGCCGGTCAGCAGATGCAGGACGTTCACCCGAGCGACGAGATAGGGGCGAGCCCTATGCAACTCGTTGGATCGACACAGAACGCCGACGTTACGGCCGGGGTCATTATTGACCTGAACGACACAACTTCTGTGCAGCCTTCGGCGGCAATTGCCGGAGGTACCTCAACTCTAGCGAGTGCTTCCTTTCGCCGCCCGATAGCGCTGGCGGCTGCCAGCGCTGAACGAGGTAAGCCGCAGGAGATCGACCTCAATGGTGCTCGCGTGCGCGTAGAGGTGACACAAGGTATGCTGAGCATCACTGAGCTCGGTGAAGCAGGAGCTGTCGCGACCGCTGCTGGGGCTGGGGGGACCGCTACGGCAGTTCACTCGCGGCGTTATCAGAAGATGCACGATAATATATGGCTACTTCATGACATCCGTACCGAAGTGGATGACCATTCGTCTGTCCGCGCAGTGCATCAGGAGCATGTCGAGACCTTCAAACGTCTGCGGGTCTTTCGGAACCAACAGTTCGACAACGCGAGGCGAGCAGCACGCCCAACTACACAATGGATTCCGCTCGCTTCGAGCGCCGGGAGCGCGCAATTCTTACCCGTTTCTCGGCTCGCGCCAGGTTCAACTCCACCCGGGTCGAGTCCGCCCGGCACGGCTCGACCATTTCTCATCTATTGTGGCGACGAGTGCAGTGGTGGAAGTCCGCCGGATTACTCACCGCCGTCACAGGGCATCGATCCAGGGTGTGCTCGTGACGTCGTCGCGCACGTGAATGCTTCCGGGGCGACAGTGAACCTCCTGTACCAGCATGGTCTCTTCGATAATGCGACGACGTGGTGCTCGATGGATCCATATCTGCGGTCGCGCTTTACCGTCGGGAATGAGATACGGCATTCCCTTGTAGCGTCCGACTATTATGAAAACCAGGCGGCAGATCTCGAGTCCCGTGTGCGTACTGACATTGGCAATGGCTATCCGGGACCCTATGTATTTATCGGGCACAGCAACGGCGGGATTGTGTCCCGGCTTTCTGCGCAGACCTTGGTAAACGAGGCCGGTACGGTTCGCGGCGTGATCACGGTTAGCTCCCCAAATGATGGCGCTCCTTTGGCGCGAGTGGGGAGAGCAGCGCTCACAGCCGTGATTGCATTGCCCCTTATAGGTTCTAAACTTGGATGCGGGTCTATATCCCATATTGTCTGCACGACTACGAGGAACTTGATTGGCGGATCCAGCGCGACGGATCTGAGTGGCTCAGATGTAAGTGAGCTCGTGTCGCTCCTCGACCCAATACTGGGCGCTGGCCGCGTCCTCGGCGAGATGACGCCGCACGATCCATTCTACTCGAATTTGAACGCCGGTTCTGAGCCATTCCCTCGGGCAGCGGTTATCAATCAGGCATGGGATCGCTGGACGGAGTGGCGGATCTGGGGCGACGCCCGCTGCAGGTTATATACAGCGTGCGATGGGCGGCATTGGGTTGCCGGAGTGGACCGCACGTATCATCGTTACCTGAAGTGTGCAGTTATCGGCGGTATCTTTTCGTTCTTCATCCCCGGTGCCGGATCGGTGGCACAGGCTTGTGGATCAAGTGCGGCAGCTCTGCGCGGATTAGACGCAGGCTACAGACGTCTATCCGTGGGAAATGACCATGGTGACGGAATAGTACCAGTAACCTCGCAACGGTATCCCAATGTTGATAACGGAGGTCAGTTCTACGTCTTCGACTCGGACTCTCACGTGGGCGTCACTCAGTCCACAGGACAAACTGGCCGGGGGATCGCTAATGCAATGCACGAACGGATCAGCGTTCCGTTCGCCCAGTAGATCTGTTCCGGACTGACGGCACATTGTATCGCGATGGTACCGGACCGTGCGTGCTCACTAGGACGCACGGTCCAGTATAGTTTCTGACGCGCGCTGGATTCCGCCCTTTTCTTACTGTGAAACCCAAGATGACTGATCTCGTCCACGTACTCAGAGATAAGCGGCGGCTTGCGGCCGCAATAACGAGTGTGGCACTTGTATCGGTTGCGCTCAGTGGGTGGTCGTGTCACGATGTCGCAACAGCGGCGGGGAACGACGGAAAGCCCGTTGCCCTACCGCTAGTGTGGCATGTACACACGTTAGCGAATCGGTCCAGCTTCTTTCTCGGGACTCCGACCTTGGACAACGGCGTCCTGTATCTCGAGGATGGCAATACGGTGCTAGCACTCGACGCCCAGACGGGTGCCACACGCTGGGCGCGACCTGTTCGCGTGCATCCGTTTCCTGCAGCGCGTATCGTACTTGCGCGAAGTGGACGTGTTTATGTGTCTGAGACAGACTCGGTGCTCGCGATGGACGCCGGCGATGGTAAAACGATCTGGAATTTCCATCCGGATTCGCAGGCCGTGACCTACGCATCAGTTGACGATCAGGCACTGTATACGGGCCAGCGCGGCGTTCCGATAGTGTATGCGCTCGACTTGGCCGACGGGCACCTCCGATGGAAGGTGAATATCGGACCCGGTTGGGAGTATACCGGATACGTGAATGGGACCGCCGTGTCGGGGGATACCGTCTACGTCGCAGGACGCAGATTTCTTGCGGAGAACGGCTACATCTCCAAAGGCATCCTTGTAGCACTCGACCGCAACAATGGCCATGAATTCTGGCGATATGAAACACCGGGGCAGTATGGTGGGCTTCAAGATGCACCCACAGTGTCGGGGCGCTATCTCGTGGTCAGTGATCTCCTCGGCAATGCGTTCTTCGCGTACGACCGGTTCGCTCTGAAAGAGGTATGGAGAATCAAAAGTCCCGACAACGGGCCGCTCACCCCGCCTATCGTGGTGGACGGCGTCGTGTACGCCGGGTCGGCGGATCGCTATCTGTACGCAGTGGATCTGCAGACTGGCGCGCTCAAGTGGAAGCAGTCTGCTGATGGATCGATTGGAGGCACTGCGTATTGTGCTGGACAAGTATTCGTTGAGAACGAAGCAATCCAGCGACGTGATCCCGCGCGCGAAGGTGCATACACGGGGTACTTCAACCCGAGCGAGAAAGGCGC
>JBBSHV010000090.1:0-9435 GCA_038232435.1 Gemmatimonadales bacterium
CAAGGTCTAGACACGGGCCCGTCGGCCGGTATCTTGCACCGCGCGCCCCCATGTGTGGGCGCGGCTAACCCATACGCATTCAGCGCCGCGCATATAGCACGCGGCGTCTGATTCATATAGAGCAGAGAGAGAGAGGCTACCATGGCCGAAGTTAAAACACGCAAGCGGCGGGGCACCGGGACCTCGCCAGCTGGCATCGCACCGAGCGAGCCCGAACGCGATATTCTCGACCAGTACCTGTACGAAGTTAGCACCTATCCCCTGCTGAAAGGGACGGAAGAGATCGAGATCGCGCGCAAGATTCGCGCGGGCGACGCGGATGCGCTGCAGGAGTTGGTGAAGCGCAACCTTCGCTTCGTCATCTCGGTGGCAAAGAAGTATCAGAACCGTGGTCTTCCGCTCATCGATCTGATCGGTGAGGGAAACGTGGGGCTGCTAACGGCCGCGCGTAAGTTCGATCCGGACCAGGGTGTGAAGTTCATCTCGTACGCAGTGTGGTGGATCCGGCAGGCGATCCTGTCGTCGCTCGCGCGGCAGGGACGCACGGTTCGGGTTCCGCTCAACCGTACGGCTGATCTGTCGCGCATCATCAAAGCATCGGAAATCCTGCGGCAGAAGCTGCGCCGGGAGCCGACGCCGGATGAGTTGGCCCAGATCACCGGGCTCTCAGTTGATGTTGTTCAGTCGCTCGCCGCGCTCAACACGGGCGACGTGCGACTGGATGCACCGATGGATCCGGAAGGCGATCGCTCGCTGATCGAGCGCTTCGTGGCGGACGAGATGCCCGACACGGAAGAGGAGGCGATGAACCGCTTTCTCAACGACGAGATCGAGAGCGCGCTGCGCACGCTCCCGCCGCGCGACGCCAAGGTCCTCAAGCTGTACTTCGGGCTGGAGGGCGGGCGTGAGCATACGCTGGAAGAGATCGGCTCCATGCTGGGGGTCACTCGCGAGCGGGTGCGCCAGCTGCGCGACCGTGCACTTAAGCGGCTGCGTGAGGGCGATGTTGGACGCGCGCTGAATAGCTTCGCGGCGTAAACGTAAGGCGGCGTAACGTAGGAACAACTGACGGCTGGCTCACGCGGAGACGCGTGCACACCCGCCACGGTGCGGATGATGTATGCACCGGCAGGCGCCGGCGACTGCCGCCGCCTCTACAAGTACATTTCGCTAATGATCAAGCTCGACGACGTTTACAAGTCCTTCGGCACCAAGCATGTCCTCGAGGGGTTCACGCTCGAGGTGGATGAGGGTGAGACGATGGTCATCATTGGCTACTCGGGGACGGGCAAGTCGGTGGCGATCAAGCACATCGTGGGACTGCTGACGCCGGACGAGGGGACGGTCTTCGTGGACGGTCTCGAGGTCCCGGCGCTGCCGCGGGAAGAGCTGTACGAGCTGCGCTCGAAGGTGGGCTACGTGTTTCAGTTCGCGGCACTATTCGATTCGCTCACCGTGGGCGAGAACGTCGCGATGGCGCTGAGAAAGAGCCGCACGCTGTCGGAGAAGGAGATCAGCGAGCGGGTCGGCGAGTCGCTCGCGCTGGTGGATCTGCCCGACACGGAATCGAAGTTTCCCGCCGAGCTGTCGGGTGGAATGCGCAAGCGCGCAGGGATCGCCCGGGCGATTGCGAAGCGGCCCAAATACATCCTGTACGACGAGCCAACGACGGGGCTGGATCCGGTGACGTCGGCCGTGATCGATGAGCTCATGGTGCGCATGCGCGACAGGCTGGGCGTGACGAGCGTGGTGATCACGCACGACATGCGCAGCGCGTACACCGTGGGGACGCGGATCGCCATGCTGTACGAGGGAAAGGTGCGCCAGGTGGGAACAGTCGAGGAGATCCAGCACACGACCGATCCCGTGGTGCGCCAGTTCATTGAAGGGAAGCCGAGCCTGGAAATGGCGACCGCCGGCGTCTAGCGTGAGCACGAGCGAAGCCGCCCACTCGCCGACGATCCCGTGCGTGCTGGTCTACAGCAGCCGGGATCGGGCGCGCGGCTTCTCGCGCGGGTCGTCACCGCGCCGGTTCGGCCACACGGTTGTTGCGCGCACGGTGCAGGAGTTCGATCGCGCAATTCGTTGCGACCTGATCGATGCCGCGGTGGTCGACGTTGGTGGCCACGGCGACGACGCATGGATCGTGGGTGAGCGAGCGGCCGATTTCCCGAGTACGCCGTTTTTCGCGCTTCTGCCGCTCAGAACCACTGACGGTTCCGCCGTGGCGCGCTGCGCTGCCCTGGGCTTCGCCGACGTCCTGTGCGAGCGGGTGGACGATCCGTGCGCCAGCGAGCTGATCGCCCCACAGAGCTATTCCGCGCGTTTCGCCCGCGCCCTGGCCGAGCCGCCCGCAGCGCTAGGTCTGGTGTCCGGGACGCAGCGCAAGGCATGGCAGGCGATCGTACGGTTTGGCGGCCGCCCGGTGACGACTTCCATGTTGGCCGCGGAGATCGGCATCACCCGCGAGCACTTGAGCCGTAACTTCGCGCGAGGGAAGGGTGCCAATCTCAAGCGCGTCATCGACCTTGTCCGTCTGATTTCGGCGGCCGAGCTGAGCAAGAACCCAGGGTACGATGTGCGTGACGTGGCCGCGGTGCTGGGCTTTGCGTCGTCGTCGCACCTGGCCGTCACCACGCAACGAATTGCCAGCACGCGGCCGGCATCGCTGTCCGGGCTTCGGGCGGTGGACCTCATAGACCGGTTTGTTCAGGGCCGAACGAGGAGCCGCGTTGCAGGACACGAGGGCTTGTGATAAATTTCACAAGCTCCGCCAAAACATAGCGGGCGACCCCCAGTCGCCCCTACATCCCTGTTGCGAACAATGGCCACTGACACCGCGCTCCGTCCTGGCGAAATCAAGGACATCCTCCTACGTGAGATTGAAGCCGCCGACCTGAACGACCTCAACGTAGAGGATGTCGGGACGGTGCTCGAAGTAAAAGACGGTATCGCGCGCATCTATGGCCTGGGAAAGGCGATGGCCGGCGAGATGCTCAACGTCACTTCGTCGGAGACTGGCAACATCATCACGGCGCTGGCGTTGAATCTTGAAGAGGATAACATCGGCTCGGTCATTCTGGGTGACTACCTGGAGCTGCGCGAGGGCGACGAGGTTCGTCGCACCGGTCGCGTGCTCGAGGTCCCGGTCGGGCCGGAGCTGATCGGACGCGTTGTTGATCCGCTTGGCCGCCCGCTGGATGAGCGCGGCCCGATCAACGCCAAGGTTACGCGCAAGGTCGAGAGCGAGGCGCCGGGCATCATCGTGCGTCAGCCGGTGAAGGAGCCGCTGCAGACGGGAATCAAGGCTGTGGACGCGATGATTCCGATCGGCCGCGGCCAGCGTGAGCTAATCATCGGCGATCGTGGTACCGGTAAGACGGCGATCGCGGTCGACACCATCCTGAATCAGAAGGGAACGGGCGTCATCTGCGTGTACGTCGCGATCGGCCAGAAGGCGTCGACCGTCGCAACGGTGGTGGAGCGTCTGCGCGCGGCGGGGGCGATGGACTATACCATCGTCGTCTCGGCTACCGCCGCCGATCCGGCACCGATGCAGTACATCGCTCCGTATTCCGGCTGCGCGATGGCCGAGTACTTCATGTACAACGAGGGCAAGGCGACGCTGTGCGTGTACGACGACCTGACCAAGCAGGCCGCCGCGTACCGCCAGATCTCGCTGGTGCTGCGCCGCCCACCGGGCCGCGAGGCGTACCCAGGCGACGTGTTCTATCTGCACAGCCGTCTGCTCGAGCGTGCCGCGAAGTTGAGCGAAGATCCGTCGGTGGTGGACAACGAGATCCTGGTGCCGGGCGGATCGCTCACGGCGCTGCCGATCATTGAAACCCAGGCGGGCGACGTGTCCGCGTACATCCCGACCAACGTGATCTCGATCACGGACGGCCAGATATTTCTGGAAGCGGATCTGTTCTACGCCGGTGTACGTCCGGCGGTGAACGTCGGTATCTCCGTGTCGCGCGTCGGTGGCGCGGCGCAGACCAAGGCGATGAAGAGCGTCGCCGGGCGCCTCCGCCTGGACCTGGCGCAGTATCGAGAGCTGGAAGCGTTCTCGTCATTCGCCTCGGACCTGGACGCCGCGACCAAGCGGCAGCTCGAGCGCGGTGCACGGACGGTGGAGATTCTGAAGCAGCCGCAGTATCAGCCAATGGCGGTGGAGCAGCAGGTGGTGGTGCTGTACGCGGTGACCAACGGCTTCGTGGACGAGTTTCCGGTGGAGGAAATTCGCGACTGGGAGCAGGGCTTCCTCAACTTCGTCGAGGCGCAGTTCCCGCAGGTTCTGGAGCGACTGCGCACGGAGAAGGCGATCTCCAAGGAGAACGAGGCCGATCTCAAGCGCGCGATCGAGCAGTACAATCAGACGCGGAAGAAGACCTGACGGATGGCACAGGGACGTGAGCTAAAGGGGCGTATCAAGTCCGTCGAGAACACGCGCAAGATCACGCGCACGATGGAGATGGTCGCCACATCCAAGATGAAGCGCGCGCAGGATCGCGTCGCGGCCGCGCGGCCGTACGCGCGTGCGCTGAGCGAAGTGCTCTCGGATCTGTATTCGCCGGAGCTGGCGGAGCGTTTTCCGTTGCTGCGCCAGCCGACTCAGGTGCGGCGCGCGGCGGTTCTGCTGCTGACGTCGAATAGAGGGCTCGCGGGTGGCTTCAACACCAATCTCATCAAGGAAGCGCGCGCGCTGATCAAGCGGCTGGAGGCAGATGGCGTCGAAGTCGAGATGCACGCGGTTGGTCGCAAGGGGATCGGTTTCTTCCGGTATCTCGGGCGTACTCTAGCGTCGGCGCGTATCGACATCACCGACCGCCCGACGGCTGAAGATGCGCAGGGATTGGCGAACGATCTGATCGATAGCTTTTCGGCGCGCACGTTGGACGCGGTGTATGTCGTCTATGCAAAGTTCAATTCGGCGCTGTCGACCCCGCCGGTCGCGGAGCAGGTGCTGCCGGTTACACCGCCCGAGCGTCGTGGCGCGGCGCGGGACTACATTCTGGCGCCGGACGCAGACTCGATTCTGAAGGGACTGCTGCCGCTGTACGTGCGCAATTCAGTTTATCGCGCGCTGGTGGAGAACGTCGCGGGCGAGCAGAGTGCGCGGCGCACCGCAATGAAGAACGCGACGGACAACGCGAGCGAGATCATCAACGTGTTGAGGCGGACGTACAATCGCGCGCGCCAGGCCCAGATCACGCAGGAAATTGCGGAGATCGTCGGCGGCGCGGCGGCGTTGGAATAAATCACAGATAGGGATTTCATATGGCGACCGCAATAGCAACAGAGCAGCACGTCGGCAAGATCATCCAGGTCATCGGACCGGTGATCGACGTCGAGTTCGAGCCGGACCACCTTCCGGAGATCTACAACGCGCTTCGCGTGGACGGTGTTACCGAGGCCGGTACTCCCATCCATCTCGTGGTCGAGGTGCAGCAGCACATCGGTCGGAATCAGGTTCGCGCCGTCGCGATGTCTTCCACCGACGGTGTGGAGCGCGGTATGGAAGTGATCGACACTGAGGCGTCGATCACGGTTCCGGTTGGCGAGCCGGCACTGGGCCGCATCCTCAACGTGCTGGGTGAGCCGATCGACAACGGTGCTCCGATCCCTCCCGACGCGCTACGTTGGCCCATCCATCGCGCACCGCCGAATTTTGCCGATCTCGAGTCCAAGACGGAGGTATTCGAAACCGGCATCAAGGTCGTCGATCTGATCGCGCCGTTCGTGAGGGGCGGTAAGATCGGGCTCTTCGGCGGCGCGGGGGTGGGCAAGACGGTCATCATTCAGGAGCTCATCAACAACGTGCAGAAGGGCCACGGCGGCCGCTCGGTATTCTGCGGCGTTGGTGAGCGCACGCGCGAAGGTAACGATCTATACACCGAGTTCAAGGAAGCGGGAATTCTGGACTCGGTGGCACTTGTGTACGGCCAGATGAACGAGCCGCCGGGAGCGCGGTTGCGCGTGGGTCTGTCGGGGCTCACGGTTGCGGAGTATTTCCGCGACGTGGAGCACCAGGACGTGCTGCTGTTCATCGACAACATTTTCCGCTTCACGCAGGCGGGGTCGGAAGTGTCCGCGCTGTTGGGACGCATGCCGAGCGCGGTGGGTTATCAGCCGACGCTGGCGACAGAGATGGGCGAGCTTCAGGAGCGCATCACGTCGACGCGCAACGGCTCGATCACTTCGGTGCAGGCCATCTACGTTCCGGCGGACGACATTACCGATCCCGCGCCAGCTACAGCGTTCGCGCATCTGGACGCGACAGTGGTTCTATCGCGTGCGATCACGGAGTTGGGCATCTATCCCGCCGTGGACCCGCTGGCATCGTCGTCGCGAATCCTGGATCCGCAGTTCATCGGTGAGCGGCACTATAAGGTTGCGACAGCAGTGCAGCGCATCCTGCAGCGGTATCGCGAGCTGCAGGACATCATTGCGATTCTGGGAATGGATGAGCTGTCGGAAGAGGACAAGCTGGTGGTGGGACGTGCGCGCCGCATCCAGCGTTTCATGTCACAGCCGTTTGCGGTGGCGGAGCAGTTCACCGGTATTCCGGGGCAGTACGTGAAGCTGGAGGATACAATCTCGTCTTTCGAGCGACTGGTGTCGGGCGAGTTCGATCTGTATCCGGAGCAGGCCTTCTTCATGGCCGGCAGCGCGGACGACGTTGTCAAGAACGCCGACAAGTACAAGGCGTAACGGTGCTTCACGTTTCAGTGATCTCGCCCGAACGGGTGTTATTCGAGGGCGAGACGGACTCGGTTGTGGCGCCGGCGTTTGATGGTGAGGTTGGGATTTTGACCGGCCACGCGGCGATGGTGACTCTGCTCGGGAATGGCGAGCTACGGCTCGGGACGGCGGCGGCGCACCGGTTCCACGTGGAGGGCGGCTTTCTCCAGGTGGCTGACAATCAGGTCCGGGTGGTCACGGAACGGGCAGTGGCGTCGTGAATCAGCTCGCTGGGGTAGCGAATAGGACAAAGTGACCGACCCGGTTAGTCACTTTCGTTGTACGGAGACTGCAAAAGAAGGCGTTTAACCCTTATGTTTGCGGTGCTGGATGGTTCCCGCTGTGATTCAACGGGAGCTATCGTTGCGCCATAACCACAACGGGGTGAGCGATGGTACGTTGGTTGTCATTGGAGGGATTGGCAGTCGCGGTGGTGATAGCGCTGCCAGTGGCTGCGTCGGCGCAGCAAGGTGCTGTAATCACCGGGCGGGTCGCCGATCAGGCAAGTGGGCGAGGGGTTCCAGATGTTCGAGTGACGGTTGTGGGTACCGCTCTCGTCACGGGAACGGCTGCCGACGGGTCATTTACGCTGCGCAACGTGCCGGCGGGCCCGCAAGTCGTACGGGTGGTCCGGATCGGCTTCGTGGAGCAGAAGAGGCTGGTACAGGTCGCCAGTGGCCAGTCGAACAGCTTGCTGATCACGGTAGTGCCGGCAGCGATCCAGCTCGAGCAAGTAGTTACCACGGCCACGGGCCAACAGCGCCGCGTGGAAGTTGGAAACGCGATCGGCGAGATCAAGGCGCAGGAGATCGTCAAGACAGCACCCGTGACGAGCATGGGAGACCTGCTGACCGCGCGTACTCCGGGCGTGCAGGTTCTGGGTGGAACGCTGACTGGCGCCGCGCCGCGCGTGCGCATTCGCGGCAGCAACAGCCTTTCGCTGAACAACGATCCGATCTACATCATTGACGGCGTGCGTATGACGTCGACGTCGAACTCGGGCGCGCTAGGTATCGGTGGCACGACTCTGAGCCGTGTCAGCGATATCAACCCCGACGAGATCGAGAACATCGAGGTCGTGCGCGGCCCTTCGGCCGCCACGCTGTACGGAACCGACGCCGCAAATGGCGTCATCATCATCACGACGAAGCGCGGCCTCGCGGGCAAGACGGCGGTGAGCTTTCTCGTCGAGAACGGTGCCGTGGTGGATCACAACAACTATCCCACGGCGTATAGCCTGACGACGGGTGCTCTCGTCCCATCGACTGGCTTGTATAAGGAATGCACGCTGTCGCAGGTGTCGGCCAAGACGTGCACGCCGGACGCGCTCCGCACGTTCAACATTTACGACGACCCCAGCACAACGCCGAACGGCATTGGGCGTCGGCAGAAGTACGGGGTCCAGGCATCGGGTGGATCGGAGGCCGTTCGCTTCTTTACGTCATTGGAGTCGGAGCACGAGCGGTCGCCGCTACAGGTGCCCGGGTTCGATGTCGCGCGGCTGAATCCGGTCCCCGGGATTCAGCATGAGCAGTACAATCCGAACGCCATCCGCCGCATCACGGCACGCACAAATCTGTCGTCCACCTTCAGCCCCAAGTTCAACGTTGCGCTGTCGGCCGGATACATCAACTCGCTCCAGAGTCTGCCGCAGACGGACAACAACACCACGGGTCTCGCCTCCAGTGCTTACGGCGGCCCTGGATACATAACGAACACCACGTCCACCGGTATTCCGCTGTTCGGCTATCGGGCGTTTACCCCGGGCAACATCTTCCAGGAAGTGTACCAGCAGGGCGTGAACCGGTTCCTGGGAAACACGACGGGAACATGGACACCCCTGTCGTGGTTGTCACTGCAGGGGATCGGCGGCATCGATTACGCCAACATCGTCGAGACCGATCTTTGCCGCCGCGGCCAGTGCTCCGACTTCGGTACCCAGCGCCTCGGGTTCAAGCAGGATTTCCGCACGAGCCAGGCTACGTACAACGCCAAGAGCATCAACACGGCGACGTTCAAGCCGGCGTCGTTCCTGACGTCAAAGTCGACGCTCGCGGCTGAATATCTGTACGAGCTCACCGACCGAAACGGAGCCTCGTCGTCGACACTCGCGCCGGGCACGATAACCGTGAATTCGGGAGCCGTACCGAGTGCGGATGAATCCACGGCCCTGGCGCGCACTCTCGGACTCGCGGCCGAGCAGCAGTTCGGGATACGCGACCGTCTGTTCATAACCGGCGGCATTCGCCGTGACCGTAACAGTGCGTTCGGCGCCAATCTCAAGGCGGCGTATTATCCCAAGGCGAGTTTGTCGTACGTGATCTCTGACGAGGGTTTCTTTCCGAAGCCTAGCTGGCTCGACCAGGTTCGGTTGCGCGCGGCGGTCGGTCAGTCAGGTGTCCGCCCGGGAACAACGACGGCGCTCCGATTCTTCGGTGGCACCACATTCAATGCGGAGGCATCGGACCAGCCGGCAATCGTTTTCTCCGCGCTCGGTAATCCCGATCTGAAACCGGAGACGACGACCGAGACAGAATACGGGGTCGATACCAGGCTGTTCGACAATCGGCTTGACTTCGAGCTGACGTTCTACAACAAGCGCACGCGCGACGCGTTGATCGCACGGGTTCTGCCGCCGTCGCTGGGCGCCGGTACGCCGACCGCCAACAACACGCGCTTTGAGAACATCGG
>JBBSHV010000091.1:0-9420 GCA_038232435.1 Gemmatimonadales bacterium
GAATGGGTTGCAGCACGATCTCAGGGAAAAGATTCTGGTCGGTAGTCCGGACGTGCGCGTGCTCACGTACGGCGACGATCTCAAGATGGACTCCTGGCAGTTCGCGCTCACGCGCGTGCGGAAAGTGCCGGGCGTGGTTGCGGCCGCGCCGTTCGTGCAGACGGAAGGGGCAATGAATGCCGCTCGCACTTACGCGGGCGGAGTGTATGTGGTGGGGATACCGGGACCAAAGTCCGGAATGCCCGAGGTCACGACCATTCGAGAGCACGCCGTGAGCGGCGATTTCAAATTTGGCAGCAAGGACGGCAATCGCCACGGAGCGGTTCTGGGCAAGCTGCTCGCTGCGCGCTTCAACGTGTGGCCGGGTGACAAGATCAACCTTATCTCCGTGGCCGGCGCGCAGGTGAACGCGGTTACCGGAGGTTTCGTTCCGCGGGTGTACACGTACGAGGTGACAGGGATATTCCAGACCGGGATGTATGAGTACGACAACGCGTATGTGTACATCGATCTCAACGCCGCGCAGGAGTTCGCCGGGATCGGCGACGCTGTTACAGGATTGGAGGTGAGCACCACCGATCGCTGGAGCGCCGCGGCCATCGGGACCAAGATCGCTGACACGCTCGGCTTTCCGTATCGTTCCGTGGATTGGCAGGAGCAGAACCGGTCGCTATTTCAGGCGCTCAAGCTGGAGAAGATGGGGATGGGCGTGATTCTTCTGCTCATCGTCGTCGTGGCCGCGTTCAACATTGTCAGCACGCTCACAATGGTAGTGCGGGACAAGACGCGCGAGATCGGCATCCTCAAAGCGATGGGAGTGCGATCCTCTGCTATCCGCAACATCTTCTTTCTGCAGGGCCTCGTGATTGGCGCGGTGGGAACCGTGCTCGGTTTGGTTCTGGGGTTCGCGGGAGCCCTGGCGTTGGACCGGTACAAATTCATCAAGCTGGACCCGCAGGTTTATTTCATCGACCATTTGCCGGTGAGTACTCAGCCGCGCGATGTGATTCTGATCGTGATCGCGAGCCTGCTCATTGGGGCCTTGGCGACGCTGTATCCGGCAATTCAGGCGGCAAAGCTGTACCCGGTCGAAGCTATCCGCTCTGAATGACGCCTGTACTGGAAGGGCGTGGTGTTCGCAAACGGTACATCGGTGGCGACGGAGTGGCGCTGGACGTTCTCTGCGGCGTCGACATCACGGTGAACGCCGGCGAGATGATAGCGATCGTGGGCGAGAGCGGGTCCGGCAAGAGTACGCTGCTACACATTCTGGGTGGCCTGGACCGGCCAAGCTCCGGCGAAGTGCTGCTCGGTGGCCGCCCGCTCGCCGGACGGGATGACGAGGAGATCGCAGAGGTGAGAAACCGCGCGGTCGGTTTCGTCTTCCAGTTCCACCATCTGTTGCGCGAGTTTTCTGCGCTGGAGAACGTGGCGCTGCCGATGCGGATTGGGGGCTCCAACCAGGCGTCGTCGAATGCCAGGGCTCGGGAGCTGCTTGAGCGCGTGGGGTTGGGCGCCCGGCTGCATCACCGGCCGAGCGAGCTGAGCGGGGGCGAGCAGCAGCGGGCGGCTGTCGCTCGGGCGCTATCGGCCCGGCCCGCCGTGGTGCTGGCCGACGAGCCGTCTGGAAATCTCGATCTGGCCAACGGAGAGCGGCTGCATGATCTTCTGACAGAGGTGGTTCGCGACTTAGGTGTGGGGATGATCGTCGTTACACACAACAGATCTCTGGCCGATCGCGCCCACGCGGTGTATCAGTTGAGAGAAGGAACGCTGTCCGTGGTTGCACCCGGAGGAGGACCCGGTGCTTTGTGAAATTTGCAAGGAGAGAGACGTCGTAATAACGCTTACTGAAATTGACGGTGGCGGTGTGCGGCAGGTGCGCCTGTGCGAGCAGTGCGCAGCGGAGCGCGGCGTGCAGACATCCATCGCGGCGCCGAAGCCGGCGATCGGGACGTTTCTGCAGTCCGTGCAGCAACACGTGCCTGCGTCCAGCGCGGACGCTGGGCGTTGTTCGTTTTGCGCTTCGACGCTGCGCGATTTCCGCCAGACTGGGCGGCTTGGATGCCCATACTGCTATACCGCTTTCGAGCAGAGCCTGCGCGACCTGTTGGGCAAGGTGCACGGCAATGCGCGCCACACAGGACGCCAGTACGGTGGCGCACCGATAGCCTCTCAGCTTCTACCGCCTGTTTCCGCGGACCGGCTGCGCGAGCGTCTGGAACGCGCAGTTCGGGAAGAGGAGTTCGAGTTGGCTGCCACGCTTAGGGATCAGTTGCGGGAGTTGGAGTGACGTTTGACGCTGCAACGCTTCCGGGCGGTGGCCTGGGCTGGATAGACGGCTGTGGCGACCACGCGGCGGTGGTTCTGTCGACGCGGGTTCGGCTCGCTCGTAATGTTGAGGGCTACGCCTTTTCCGGACGCGCACGCGATGGGGAGCGCCTTCGCGTGCTGGCACAGGTCCGGGACGCGCTATCGGTGGCTCCGTCAGCCCGGGGCGGGGTGCTGATCCGCGTGGATCAGCTGGACTCGCCGGACCGGCTGCTGCTGCACGAGCGCCACGTCGTGAGCAAGGAGCTGGCGGGGCTCGACGCGGATCATCACCCGCGTAGTGGCGCGGCCGTGCATGTTGGTCGTGACTACTCCGTCATGGTCAACGAGGAGGATCACCTCCGGATCCAGGCGTTGCGCTCGGGGCTGGATCTGGACCGGGCATTCAGCGACGCGCGAACACTGGACGTTGAGATTGGCGAGCGCGTCCCATACGCATATCATCACGACTTCGGTTTTCTCACTGCCTGTCCGACGAATGTTGGGACGGGGCTGCGCGCCTCTGTTCTGGTGCACCTTCCAGCGCTGGTCCTGACCAAGGAGATCGCGCGGGTGCTGACCGGACTCCAGGAGGTGGGTCTCACCTACCGCGGGCTGTACGGCGAGGGGAGCGAGGTCATAGGTAACCTCTTCCAGATCTCCAACCAGACAACGCTGGGGCGGTCCGAGAAAGAGTTGCTGGACTATCTGGACGAAGTTGTCCGTCACGTCATAGACAAGGAGCACGAGGCACGGCGGGTGCTCCTCCGGGATGCGGGGTATATTCTAGAGGACAAACTGTGGCGCGCGTATGGAACGTTGCGCTATGCCAGGAGTCTGTCGTTCGAGGAAGGGATGAACTTTCTCAGCGGTGTGCGCCTGGCCGCAGGATTGAAACTGATAAAGGGGCTGAGTGTACACATACTCAACGAGCTCCTTGTGTTTACTCAGTCGGCGCATCTCTCGGCGAGCGAGGGTCGCATATTGACTGAGGAAGAGGCCAGCGTTGCACGCGCTGCCTTTGTAAGGGAGACTTTGGACAGGGCTGCCGAATGAACGGATATAATTTCACGGAGCGGGTGCGGAAGGTTCTCGCGATGGCACGCGAAGAAGCCGCACGTCTGCACCACGAATACGTTGGGACAGAGCACATCCTGCTCGGTCTCATCCGCGAGGGCGAGGGTGTCGCCGCCGCGGTCCTCCAGAACCTGAGCGTCGATCTCGACGAAATTCAGGCCAAGATTGAAGAGACCGTGAAGAAAGGGAAGGCTGCCGCTCAGACCGGTCCTGACCTGCCATACACTTCACGCGCGAAGAAAGTGCTCGAGCTGGCACTGGCCGAGGCTCGAGAGCTGAATCATTCATACGTTGGAACAGAACATCTTCTCCTCGGGCTGCTGCGAGAGGAGAAAGGGATTGCCGCGCAGGTACTGACCGATGCGGGAATCAATCTTGACGAGGCGCGCAAGGAAACGCTGCGCCTGCTCGGGACTGAGCTGCCGCAGGGCAGCGCGGGCGGCGCCGGTGGTGGCGCTACACCATCCACTCCACCAGCCGCCAAGGGCGAGAAGAAGTCCAAGACTCCAGCGCTGGATCACTTCTGCCGCGATCTCACGCAGCTAGCCGCGGACGGTCAGCTCGACCCGACTATTGGCCGCGCGAAGGAGATCGAGCGCGTGATGGAGATTCTCACGCGCCGGAAGAAGAACAATCCCGTGCTCATTGGCGAGCCGGGTGTGGGTAAGACCGCGATCGTCGAAGGACTGGCGCAGTTGATCGCCAACGGTGAGTGCCCCGACAGCCTGCGTGACAATCGCGTGTTGTCGCTGGACATGGCCGCGGTGATCGCGGGAACCAAGTACCGTGGTCAGTTCGAAGAGCGGCTCAAAGCGGTTATGAACGAGATTGCTCAGAACAAGAACGTCATCCTCTTCATCGACGAGCTGCACACGCTCGTGGGTGCGGGCGCGGCGGAAGGTGCAATTGACGCGAGCAACATGCTCAAGCCGGCGCTAGCGCGCGGCGAGCTGCAGTGCGTCGGTGCATCCACACTGAATGAGTATCGCAAGTACATCGAAAAGGATGGCGCACTGGAGCGCCGCTTCCAGACCGTCGTCGTCGATCCGCCTTCGGTGGACGACACTGTGGAGATTCTCAAAGGGCTGCGCAGCAAGTACGAAGACCATCATAAGGTGACAATTCCAGATGCGACGCTGCTGCAGGCGGCGAAGATGTCTGAGCGCTACATCACCGACCGTTTTCTGCCGGACAAGGCGATCGACGTGATCGACGAGGCTGGAGCGCGCGCGCGGCTCGCGACGCAGGCTCCGCCGCCGGAAGTAGCGGCCCTCAAGGCGGCTCTCGAGGGTGTGAACACGGAGAAGGAGACAGCGGTACGCGATCAGAACTTCGAGCGCGCGGCTGCACTGCGCGACAGGGAGCGCGAGCTACAGGGTGACATCAAGCAGGCACAGGAAGACTGGGACAAGCGGCGTCAGTCGCATCGCCCGGTGCTCGGCGAGGAGGAGATCTCCTTCATCGTGAGCCGGTGGACCGGTATTCCAGTGCGCAGGTTGCAGGAGGCGGAGACCGCGAGGTTGCTCCGCATGGAAGACGAGCTGCACCAATCGGTCATCGGTCAGGACGAGGCGATCAAGGCGCTGTCTCGCTCGATTCGGCGCAGCCGCGCCGGGCTGAAGGATCCCGCACGTCCGATCGGTTCATTCATCTTCTCCGGGCCAACCGGCGTGGGGAAGACGGAGCTGGCGCGTGCTCTGGCGAAGTTTCTCTTCGCTGACGCGAGCGCACTGATTCGCGTGGACATGAGTGAGTACATGGAGAAGTTCTCGGTATCGCGCCTGATCGGTGCGCCGCCGGGGTACGTGGGATACGAAGATTCGGGGACGCTCACAAAGGCGGTACGCCGGAAGCCGTACAGCGTAATTCTGCTGGACGAAATCGAGAAGGCGCACCCGGACGTGTTCAACATCCTGCTGCAGGTGCTGGATGAGGGTCACCTCACGGACAACTACGGCCGAGTGATCGACTTCAAGAACACGGTCGTCATCATGACGTCGAACGTGGGCGCGAAGGACATCACAAAGGGGCGTGGTCTGGGCTTCAGCAATGCGGATGATCGCGACTCGTTCGAGCGCATCTCGCAGAAGGTGAAGGAGGAGATGACGCACACGTTCAATCCGGAGTTCCTGAACCGGTTGGACGACGTGATTGTCTTCCACCCGCTGTCACGTGAGCACATCCGCGAGATAGTGGCGATCGTGCTCGGCGACGTGCAGAAGCGCCTGGTGGACGAGGAGCTGACCGTCAAGCTCACCGACGCCGCCACGGACTTCCTGGTGAAGCACGGCTACGACGACAAGTTCGGAGCCAGGCCGCTCAAGCGCGCGATTCAGCGCTACATCGAGGATCCGCTGTCGGAGAAGATCCTGTTGGCCGAGTTTTCCAAGGGTGAGGAGGTCGAGGTTGACCTCAACCCGGATGGCGAGAAGCTGGACTTCCGCGTGACGACAAAGGCGCCAGTCTGAGCGCGTTAGTCTAAGGATCGCTCGGGAAGTGTGAGAAAGGGAAGCCTCGGGGCGCGGTCAGCTCCGGGGCTTTCTTATTGGGCGTTGCAGCGGTTCGCGATTGGATGTGGATCCCAGATCGCACGCAACGGGGAAAGCGAAACGCCGCCCCGGGGAGGGACGGCGTGGAAGGTTCTTCGCGTTAGGAATGTTCATTTGCCGGTCGAATCCTACTTCGATCGGCCCGACGTTTGTTGCGGACATTGGCTGGTTTCGGCACATGGCGGCGCGAACTTGAGGGCCAGGCAGATCGGCGGAGATGGGCAGCGCCGCTCGACCCTCCTCCGTGCGGAAATCCGGCGAGATCTGGGCGCAACCCTTCCGCCGTGGGCGGTGTCTAACGGGATTGAGGATGGCGTTGCGTACGAGATCGTGCGAGGCACCGGCGCGTTATGAACCTTCGGCGTGGTATATTACAGGGATGCTCAAGTTTTCTGGGAGCCTGCTAGCGGCAGCGCTGGTGGGGCTCCCTTTGTATGCCCAGGGGACAGACTCAACGCAGGCGCCTGGCTCTCCGCGCTGCTCCGTTCCGGACACCATCACCGTCACCGGGAACTCCCGGGTAGACGAGACAACGGTCCGTGGAACTGTGGGTTTGATTCCGCACACGGCGCTCAACTACCGGGACGTGCAGCGCGCCGTGAAGGCGCTCTACGCGACTGGCAACTACGACGACGTACAAGTCGTGTGCACGCTGGTCCCACCGCGCCCCCGGATTGTGTTGGATGTGCGCCTGAGGGAGCGGCCTGTGTTGGCGGCGACGGTGGTGCGAGGGGTCGGTCAGGTCGCCCCGAAGGATGTCAAGGAGCGGCTACAGCTCGCGGTCGGAACGCCAGTTGATCCGTCCAGAATCGCGCGTGCCCTGGAGAGTACCGACTCGCTGTACCAGAGCCGAGGGTACTATCTCGCCCGTGTGAGGGTGGACTCGACTGTCACTAACGGGCAACTGTCGCTCGCGTTCACGGTTGATGAAGGGAGTAGGCTCTCGGTATCGGGGATCGGCGTGGCTGGCAACCAGAACGTTCCGGCGTCGGCGATCGTTGGCGCGATGGCGACCAAACCTGAGGGGTTCTGGTGGTTTCGGAAGGGCGAGTTCGACGATGCCACTTTCGCCGGCGATCTGACCGAGCGGATCCCCGCGTTGTACGGTAGCCGCGGGTACATCGATTTTCGCGTCCTGCGGGACACGTTGGTGGTGGACCGCGAACGTGGCAAGGGTGAGATCAATCTCGGTGTTCAGGAGGGTCCCCGGTACACGGTCGGAAACTTCGAGATTCTGGGAAACAAGCGCTTCTCCAGCACCGAACTGCAGCAGTTCTTCCCGTTTGACAAGCAGTCCCAGTCGCTGGCACAGAGCGCGCTTGGACTGGTTCACCGAACGTACCAGAGCCCGAAAGGGACATTCGACGCAAGTCGGTGGAATGAGGCCACGGGCAAGGTGAAGGAAGCGTACGGCAACGAAGGCTACATCTACGCGACGGTGCGTCCGGTGGAAGAGCGCGTTCCTTCGGGCGACAGCGTTCGCAAGGTGAATCTGCGGTGGGAGATCGACGAGAAGTCGCCGGCGATTGTCAACCGCATCGATATCACCGGGAACGATTACACGTATGAGTCGTGTATCCGGGAGCAGATCGTAATGGCGCCGGGCCAGGTGTTCAAGCGCGACTTCCTCATTCGCAGCTATCAGAACATCGCGAATCTGAACTTCTTCGATTCACCCATGCCGGAGCCGGATGTTCAGCCGGACAGCGCGGGCGACGTGAACATCACGTTTCGGGTTAAGGAAAAGCGCACTGGAAATGTGAACTTCGGCGCGTCGGCGGGTCAGGGAACGGGACTGGGCGGCTTTATCGGTCTTGACCAGCCGAACCTATTCGGGCGGTGCAAACGGGCACAGTTGCAGTATCAGTTCGGGAAGTACATCAACGACTTCAACCTGGGATACCAGGATCCGAACATCCGGCAGACGCGCATCTCAGGCGGCATTACGGCGTACCACACGCGCACGCGCTATAACATCGCGGATCTGGGACAGAGCACACGCACCGGCGGACAGCTCCAGTTTGGTTTCCCGGTGCCGCACTCCTACTTCAGCCGCTTCTTCCTGTCGTACGGAGGAGAGTCGGTGAAGTACGCGGATAACAGTGGAACCTTGCTGAGTACCATTGCGACGAATTGCACCAGCTGCTTCCGGTCGTCGGTGGGTACGTCGTTCCAGCATGACACGCGGCTCGGTCTGCCGTTCGCGTCGCAGGGCGGGTTGCAAAACGTGAGCGCCAGCTTCAACGGCGGCGTTCTGGGCGGTACCGCCGCCTTCCAGAAGTACACGACAGAGCTGAGGTCTTACGCTCCGCTGGCGTACATCGGAGGTAATACTCCGGGGTCGCAGCCTCTCACGTTTGTCGCGGGCCTGACGGCGCGTGCAGGGGCGGTGGTGGGTGATCCGGGTCCGTTCTTCTCGTCCCAGGCCTTTGCGCTGGGCGGCACGCAGTACGGTGAGCCGCTGCGTGGCTACTGCGAGTTCTCGATCACGCCGGCGGGCTTTGATCCGGCGGCGTGTAACGACCAGTTCCAGGCGAGGCGTGAGTCGTTCGGCAATGCCTTTTTTGTCGGAACCGCTGAGTTGGGGCTCCGAATCAACCAGTCGGTGTATCTAAACACGTTCTTCGAGGGCGGAAACGTGTGGGCCAAACCGCGCGAGTTCGATCCGCTGCGGCTATTCCGTAGCGTTGGCGTTGGTGGCAACGTAATCAGCCCGCTCGGACCTCTGGGCGTCGACTTCGCATACGGACTGGACCGGATCGATGCGCAGGGGCGCAGCAACCCGGGCTGGAAAGTTCACTTCAAACTTGGACAGTACTTCTAGGATATGATCATGAAATCTTTGATTCGTGGCGCCGTCACCATGGTGGCGCTCTCATTTGTTGGAGCGACGACCGCATTCGCTCAGGCTCCGAAGATCGCCTTCATCAACTCGCAGAAGATTCTGGCCGAAGCGCCGGGACGGGCTGCCGCCGAGGCAACTTACGACCGCGAGATGGGTGCTGCACGGGTACAGCTACAGCGCATGGACGACTCTCTCAAGATGATGGTGGCATCGTTCGAGAAGGAGGCTCCGGCGCTCGACAGCGCGCGGCGGACGGCGCGTGGAACCGCGCTCAGCACGCGTGAAGCGGAGTTCTCCAAGCGCGCGCAGGATCTGCAGACGCAGATGCAGCAGCGTCAGTCCGAGCTGGCACGCCCGATGATGGAGCAGGTTTCCAAGGTTCTGGATGACATGCGTACGCAGGGCGGTTACGCGATGATCTTCGACGTTGGCACGCCGACCAGTGTCGTCGTTGCCGCTGACAAGTCGCTCGACATCACGGATCAGGTTCTCGCGCGGCTGAAGCAGCTCGGGCCGCCGAAGGCCACCGCAGCTACACCGACGATTCCGACGCAGAGACCGGCGGGTGTGACGCGGCCGCAAGAGTGATGAAGCTTTGGGGCTGACCGCGCACGCCATCGCGCAGATAGTTGGCGGTGA
>JBBSHV010000092.1:0-9388 GCA_038232435.1 Gemmatimonadales bacterium
ACATATCGGACGCGTTCGAGGCCAAGCACGCCGAGCTCGACTCTCAACGCGATCAGGGCGCTGATCCTGAAGACCCCGACGAGTATCGCGCGGTATCCATCTTCTGGGTCCCGAAGGAAGCGCGCTGGCAACACCTCAAGGCCAACGCGCCTCAGCCCATCATCGGCACTCTGGTGGACGACGCCATGAGCGCAATCGAGCGCGACAATCCCTCCTTGAAGGGTGTGCTGCCCAAGGACTTCGGACGCCCCGGTCTCGACAAGCAGCGCCTCGGCCAGATCATCAATCTGGTGAGCGACATCGCGCTCGGCAGTGCAGCCGACCGCGCGAAAGACACACTCGGCCGCGTGTACGAATACTTTCTCGCGCGCTTTGCCAGCGCCGAGGGGAAGAGCGGCGGACAGTTCTACACCCCGTCGCGCGTGGTGCGTGTGCTGGTGGAGATGCTCGCCCCGTACAAGGGCCGCGTATACGACCCGTGCTGCGGCTCGGGCGGCATGTTCGTGTCGAGCGAGAAGTTCATCGAGGCGCACAGCGGCAGGATTGGCGACCTGTCCATCTACGGCCAGGAATCCAACTACACCACCTGGCGGTTAGCGAAGATGAACCTCGCCATCCGCGGCATCGATGCGCAGATCGGGCACGGCGACACATTTCACAACGACCGCCATCCGGACCTCAAGGCGGATTACGTGATGGCGAACCCGCCCTTCAACGACAGCGATTGGCGCGGCGAGCTACTCAAGGGCGACAAGCGCTGGGAGTACGGTGTGCCACCCGCGGGTAACGCGAACTACGCGTGGGTGCAGCACTTCATCCATCACCTCGCGCCCACCGGACTCGCCGGTTTCGTGCTCGCCAACGGCTCGATGTCATCCAATCAGTCGGGTGAAGGCGAGATCCGCAAGGCGATAATCGAAGCTGATCTCGTTGACTGCATGGTGGCGCTGCCAGGGCAGCTATTCTACTCGACGCAGATTCCGGTGTGTCTCTGGTTTCTCGCACGGAATAAGAAGAACGGCCGCTTTCGGGATCGTCGTGGAGAGACGCTCTTCATCGATGCACGCAAGCTCGGCAGCATGACCGACCGCGTGCACCGCGAGCTGACCGACGAGGATGTCGCAAAGATTGCGGGGACGTATCACGCGTGGCGTGGTGATGAGGGCGCGGGCGAGTATGCGGACGTCGCGGGGTTCTGTAGAGCCGCGCCGCTGGTCGAAATACGCAAGCATGGCCACGTACTGACACCGGGTAGATACGTCGGTGCGGAGACGGTCGAAGCCGACGGTGAGCGGTTCGAGGAGAAGATGCAACGGCTCACAACTGAGCTATTGGGCCAGGTGAACGAAGGGCATGGACTCGACAATGCGATCAGGGATAATCTCGTTGCGCTTGGCTTCGGGACGATCGGAAATGAAAGAAATCATCAGTGATCTATGCGCGTTGTCGCGACATGTATAGAAAATCTGTGTTCTCTATACATGTCGCATCTACCGACGGCGAGCTTCGGCGTGAAAGGTGACTGGCGAGAGGTACCAATTGGCGAAGTAGCGGAAATCTTCGACGGCCCACACGCAACACCATCGAAGACAGCGAGCGGCCCAGTCTTCCTCGGGATTTCGAACCTTGTTCGCGGACGCCTCGATCTTTCTGGCGCTGAGCATCTCTCCGAAAGCGATTATCGACGCTGGACCCGCCGTATCACCCCGAGACATGGCGACGTAGTCTTCTCCTACGAGACGCGTCTCGGCGAGGCGGCGCGAATTCCTAGCGGGTTGCTCTGCTGTCTTGGCCGCCGGATGGGGTTGCTGCGCGCGAAATCTGGGAAGGTCTACCCACGGTTCCTCCTCTACGCCTATCTCGGGCCGGAGTTTCAAGAGACGCTTCGTTCACGGACAATCCACGGCAGTACTGTCGACCGTATCCCTTTGATCGACATGCCACGGTTTTCTATACGAATACCAGAGGACTTGGCCGAACAACGTGCCATCGCGGACATCCTGGGCACGCTCGACGACAAGATCGAGCTGAATCGGCGGATGAGCGAGACACTGGAGTCGATGGCGCGGGCACTCTTCAAGTCGTGGTTCGTAGACTTCGATCCCGTGTGCGCGAAGGCAGAAGGTCGGGATACGGGTTTGCCTAAGGAAATTGCCGACCTGTTCCCGGATTCCTTTTTGGATTCGGAGTTGGGAGAAATTCCAAACGGGTGGTCAGTGCAACCGCTGGACAGCATTGCCCATTTTCTGAACGGTCTTGCGCTGCAGAAGTACCCACCCGCGGGCGGCGCGACCCTGCCGGTCATCAAAATCGCTCAGCTTCGTCGAGGAGATGCCGAAGGAGCAGATCGATGCAGCCTCGATGTCCCAGACGCCTTCCAAGTTAGTGACGGCGATGTGTTGTTCTCCTGGTCTGGTTCACTCGAGTGTGTCCTGTGGACAGGGGGCATCGGCGCACTGAACCAGCATCTCTTCAAGGTCACATCACCAGCATTCCCGAAATGGTTTTACTACTTATGGATTCACGAGCACCTGCCCAATTTCCGGCGCATCGCAGCCGGGAAGGCAACAACCATGGGACACATCCAACGGCATCACCTTACGGATGCGAAAGTCATAACCGCAGATGGCACAGTGTTGGAGGCAGCAGACAACTTGATTGCGCCACTGATTCAGCAGGTGATTCAGCTTCGTATTGAGTCCCGTACTCTCGCCGCTCTCCGCGACACCCTCCTCCCCAAGCTCATTTCCGGTGAGCTGCGCGTGAAGGATGCCGACCGTATCGCCGCTTCGACACTTTGACAGCGATGTATCGGCGCGATAGCGACTCACTCAAGGCGATCTCACTCGTATGCACCGGCGTGCCGGATTCGGACCGCTAGATTCCGAGATTGCTCTGCATGCCATCTCCGGGTTTGCAGATGACTAGGGGTGGCGTTCCGCCGAGACTCAGGCTCTTGCTCAGGAGTCCGCTATCGAACGTGTCGAAAACCGGGACTTTCCGGTCGAGCGCTGTGGCAACATGGATCGCGTCTTTCGGCTTGACTCCGTAATCCCAGACCAGTTCCTGCGACCGTTCAGCAATGAAGCGATCGACATCCACAGCGACGAAGTAGCTATTCCTGAAAAAGGCCCGCACGATCTCCGCTCGGTCCTTCGGGATCGCCGGTTGATTTCTGAGCAACAGCACCTCGACTATTGTCAGAGCGGAGATAACAACCTCGAGCTGTCCGGCTTCTGCCGCGTCGAGCACCAACTGACATCCCTCGACTCTGCCGGACTCTTCATTTAGATAGGCAAGACAGGCGGCAGAATCCCAATACCGCTGATCGATGCTACTGGACATGCCGCATCAGATCTCGGAGAATGCCCCGTACATCCCGCGCGCTCGGCAGGTCAGCATCCTCCTGGAGCAGCTCGAAATGTGCAACGTCGATGAGCTGCGGGACTCCGTCGGGACGGGACCAGATTGTGCCCCGGACACTGACCCGGCGATTAAAAGCGTGCACTACACGGTCGAAGATTTCTTCGCCAAAGTTGCACTGGACGCGCAGCTTTCTAGCCCGGTCCTCTACAAAGAAAATCGGACGATCACCCCGCGTCGTGAGCGTCACCAGGCGCCCTTCGATCGTGCCAATGCTCTTCTGGCGCCCTGAGATCAGCTCATCGACGTTGCCGGCAATGCGTTTGCTCGGCTGGATAGCGATGCTTCCGAAACGAGCCGTACTGACGCCGATATCCGCCTCGTTCAAGATCTCCGCGAGGCGCTTTGCTTCCCGGAGCGCCGCATCGGAAAAGTGCGGCGGACGCTCCGCGGTGGTATCCAACAGCTTCAGGCCGTTGCCGGCGGCGGTCAACATCTCGACGACTTGAGCGTCGCTGATACTGTCGTCGAGCAGTTCCGGAGTAGCCTCCAGGAAAGCGCTCCCACCTCGCAGGTCCTGGATGACCCAGCGAACGGCGCCTCCTCTACCTTCCGTCAGGGTATCGCCCACAGCCTTCACAAGACCGACCATCGCCTGGATCGCGGCCGCGAATTCAGCCGCTCCGACATCGGGGCGGTCTAGCTTGATGTGGAGGTCGGAAGCAGCCATAGGGCTTATAATAGAGCGACCGCGCGGTCGTCTGGTCAGTAGTCTGTGTGTAATATACTAGATCTTCGGGAGATATTCGGTACAGACTGAGACGAGCGATGCTGGGCGGCCGGGAGGTATCGTTCCCAAATGATGCGCTGATTCGCCCCTGGCAGGATAGGTTAATTTTGCCGGAATTTTTTAACACATTTTGACGTCGTGTTAAGCAATCCACCATATACTTCCCTCCTCATCCAGTCCGTGAGCACTCGGTTCGCCGAATCCGTGGTCGAAGACGCTGCACTCGCCTGGCTCGGTGCGCTCGGTTACACCGTGCTCCACGGCCCGTCCATTGCCGCCGGTGAGCCCGCCGCGGAGCGCAGCGACCCCAATTACCGCGACGTTGTGCTCGAAGGGCGGCTGCGACACGCACTTGCCCGCCTGAACAAGGATCTTCCGCCCGAGGCTATCGAAGACGCATACCGCAAGCTCACGCGGCTTGACGCACCGTCGCTGCCCGAGCGCAACCGGGCGATCCACCGAATGCTGGTGGACGGAATCGCAGTGGAGTTCCGTCGCCCGGACGGCTCGATCGCCGGAGCGCAGGCGCGCGTCATCGACTTCGAAACGCCAGACAACAACGACTGGCTG
Organism: Gemmatimonadales bacterium; assembly: GCA_038232435.1. Classification (GTDB taxonomy): domain Bacteria; phylum Gemmatimonadota; class Gemmatimonadetes; order Gemmatimonadales; family Gemmatimonadaceae; genus Fen-1247. The sequence continues at coordinate 4,724 of JBBSHV010000092.1, forward strand.
GCAGTCAATCAGTTCACTGTCTCAGAAGGGCAGCACACACGACGACCGGACGTCGTGCTCTTCATCAACGGCCTGCCGCTCGCGGTGATCGAGCTCAAGAACTCGGCATATGAAAACGCGACGATCTGGTCCGCCTTCAATCAGCTCCAGACTTACCAGGCGCAGATCCCCACACTGTTCGCCACCAACGCCGCGTTGGTCATCTCGGATGGCGTGCAGGCGCGAATCGGCGCGCTCGGCGCGGGTAAGGAATGGTTCAAGCCGTGGCGCACGATCACCGGACGCGAAGACGCCTCCGCGCAACTGCCCAAATTGCAGGTCGTGCTCGAAGGGGCATTCGAGAAACGCCGCTTTCTCGACCTCGTGCGCTACTTCATCGTGTTCGAGGACCTCGGCGATGGCAAGCTGGTCAAGAAAATGGCCGGCTACCATCAGTTCCACGCGGTGAACGTCGCATTGGAGGAAACGCTGCGTGCCGCCGAGACAACTGCTGCGGCAATCGCGACGGATCGACTAGCGGATCAGCTTCGGGGCCGCTACGAGGCCGGACAGCAGTCTGGCGGCCAAACAGGCGATCGTCGTGTGGGAGTGGTGTGGCATACCCAAGGCTCAGGCAAGAGCCTGACGATGGCATTCTATGCGGGACGCGTGATTCTGCATCCCGCGATGCAGAACCCAACTATTGTAATGCTCACCGACCGCAACGATCTGGACGATCAACTCTTCGGAACATTCGCCCGCTGTAGTGACCTCCTGCGTCAAAAGCCAGTACAGGCCGAGGACCGTGCAGATCTGCGTGCGAAGCTTGCCGTCTCCGCTGGCGGAGTAGTGTTCACCACAATCCAGAAGTTCTTCCCAGAGGAACACGGCGACCGGCACCCGGTGCTCTCGGACCGGCGCAACATCGTCGTCATCGCGGATGAGGCGCACCGCAGCCAGTACGACTTCATAGACGGCTTCGCGCGGCACATGCGCGATGCATTGCCGCACGCTTCGTTCATCGGCTTTACCGGCACCCCGATCGAGAAGGCGGACGCCAACACCCGCGCGGTCTTCGGCAATCACATCAGCATCTATGACATCCAGCGTGCGGTGGTGGATGGCGCCACGGTTCCGATTTACTACGAGAGCCGGCTGGCGAGGCTGAGTCTCAAGGGCACCGAGCAACCGAAGATCGATCTCGATTTCGAGGAAGCAACCGAAGGCGAGGAAGTAGAGCGCAAGGAGAAGCTCAAGAGCCGCTGGGCACAGCTGGAGGCAGTCGTCGGCTCGGAAAGCCGCGTTGCTGTTGTCGCGCGCGACATGGTCGAGCACTTCGAGAACCGCGCCGCGATAATGGAAGGTAAGGCGATGATCGTCGCCATGAGCCGGCGCATAGCTGTCGAGCTGTACAACGCCATAGTGGCGCTGAGGCCCGATTGGGCAAGCGATGAGGACGCCGAGGGCGTTCTGAAAGTCGTGATGACGGGCTCCGCGTCGGATCCACTCGAATGGCAGATTCACATTCGCAACAAGTCGCGGCGCGAAGCACTGGCGAAACGCTTTCGCGATCCGAGCGATACGTTCAAGGTCGTGATCGTGCGCGACATGTGGCTCACCGGATTTGACGCGCCGAGTCTGCACACGATGTACATCGACAAACCAATGCGCGGACATGGGCTGATGCAGGCCATCGCGCGAGTGAACCGCGTGTTCAAGGACAAGCCTGGCGGGCTGGTCGTCGATTACCTCGGTCTCGCTGATGAGCTGAAACAGGCACTCGCGACTTACACGGAAGCGGGTGGCACTGGCGAGACAGCGCTGGACCAGTCGGAAGCCGTGGCGCTGATGCTGGAGAAGCATGAGGTCTGCTGTGGACTGTTCCACAACTTCGACAGGTCCGCCTGGACCACCGGCACCGCACAGGCGCGCTTGTCGCTACTGCCAGCAGCACAGGAGCACATCCTCGCTCAGGAAGAAGGCAAGTCACGACTGCTGCACGCGGTCACCGAACTGTCCCAGGCTTTCGCCCTTGCGGTGCCGCATGAAGAGGCGCTGCGCATTCGCGATGACGTCGGCTTCTTTCAGGCGGTACGCGCCGTTCTCGCCAAGTCCGTACCGGGCGAGCGCAGGACGGACGACGAGCTGGATCACGCGATCAGGCAAATCATCTCCAGAGCCGTTGTCTCGGACAATGTGGTAGACATCTTTGCCGCCGCTGGACTGAAGAGACCTGATATATCAATCCTGTCGGACGACTTCCTGGCCGAGGTCCGGGGCATGCCGCAGCGCAATCTCGCGGTCGAGCTGCTACAGAAGCTGCTCAGGGGCGAGATCAGGATGCGGTCCAGGCGGAACGTCGTGCAGGCGCGATCGTTCGCGGAACTGCTCGAGCAGTCCGTGCGCAAATACCAGAACCGCGCTCTCGAAACGGCACAGGTGATCGACGCGCTCATCGAGCTCGCCCGGGAGATGCGACAGGCCGATGCACGGGGAGAGGAGCTGGGCCTGTCGGATGATGAGCTGGCCTTCTACGATGCGCTGGCCGCGAATGGAAGTGCCGCGCGCGTGCTCGGCGATGACACGCTCAAGACGATCGCCCGGGAACTCGTAGCGACAGTGCGCAGGAACGTCACTATTGATTGGACGATCCGCGACAACGTGCGCGCGCAACTCCGGGTGCACGTGAAGCGGATTCTCCGCAAGTACGGCTATCCGCCGGACCTGCAGGAGAAAGCGACGCAGACTGTGCTGGAGCAGGCGGAGGTGTTATCCGGGATGTGGGTTGCGGCGTAGGTAGGTAGTAGCGCACGGGCCCTCCACCTCGCATTATGCAGTCTCCGGCCGCGAATGTCCGCTGCCGAAAGCTATTCGACAAGCATGTTGTTTCACGCACGGATTACTTCGGGAGCCCTGGCGGCGATGATCGCCATCCCCAGCGGCACACCGTCAGCCGTTGACAGAGCCGTTCACAACATCGCGCATGAAGTCGTCGCGCAATCAGGGGTGCGCGACATCGCTCCGCGACCGTCACTCGCTGAACCAAGTCTCTCGCCCGACGGAAGCGAGATCGCGTTTGTATCGGGTGGTGACGTCTGGACGGTTCCGGCGCGCGGTGGAGAAGCACGGATTCTGATATCACACGAAGCGAACGAGTCGCGGCCGCTGTATTCCCCGGACGGCACACGTGTCGCTTTCATATCTACCCGCACAGGCAATGGCGATGTGTATGTGCTGACGCTCACCACTGGGGAGCTGCACCGCATCACCTTCGACGATCAGCCGGAGCAGCTTGATGCCTGGTCTCATGATGGCGCATGGCTCTACTTTTCTTCCAGCCGGGATGACATTTCGGGGATGAGCGACGAGTACCGGGTGCACGCCGACGGTGGCACTCCGATGCCGGTAGCCGCTGATCGCTACGCAGCCGAGTACTGGGGAGCGCCGTCTCCGGATGGATCGACGATCGCTATTACGGCGCGCGGAGTTTCGCGTGGGCAGTGGTGGCGCGCAGGACACAGCCACCTGGACGAGAGCGAGATTGATCTTGTGCGCAACGCTAGCGGTACCGGTGGCGTGCCCACGTACACGCCGATCGTCCCCATGGGCGCGAAGAGCGGCTGGCCGATGTGGAGTGCCGATGGTGGCAGCATCTATTTCGTATCCGACCGCGGTGGTGCGCCGAACCTGTGGTCGCAAGGTAGTGCCGCGGGAAGTACGGCGCGGCAACTGACGAGCTTCACCGACGGGCGCGTGCTCTGGCCGTCGATTTCGGCCAATGGAAAGGCGATCGTCTTCGAGCGCGATTTTGGAATCTGGCGCTACGACATCGGAACGCAGCAGAGTGCCGCCGTTCCGATCCAACTCCGCGGATCGCCGTCGCTTACCGGCACTGAACACCGCACGCTCACCAATGGCATCAAACAGCTCGCACTTTCACCAGACGGCAAAAAGGTAGCGTTCGCGGTCCACGGTGAGTTGTTCGCGACATCCGCCAAAGATGGCGGCAACGCAATCCGCGTGACGAACACGCCGGCGGCCGAACAGCAGGTAGCGTGGGCTCCCGACAGCAGACGCATCGTGTACACGAGCAACCGCGATGGCCCGTGGCACATCTTCATGTACGACTTCGGCACCCGGAGCGAGGTACAGCTCACCCGTGGCGCTTCCACCGACGTGTCGCCACACTGGTCGCCCGATGGCAAGCGGATCGCGTACGCTCGAGACGCGCACGAGGTGCATGTGCTTGACCTACCGACTCGCTCTGACCGTCTCGTCGCCACCGGTGCGCTCGGCAGGCCGCCGTTTCTCGGACTGCATGACATGACTTTCTCGCCTGACGGCCGGTGGTTGGCGTACCTCCCGGACGCGGGACCGCGCGGTTTTCAGAACGTACAAGTTGTGAGCTTGGCCGGCGGTGACAGTCACCAGGCGAGCTTCCTCGCGAACGCATCAGCCAACACGATTGCGTGGAGCCGCGACGGCACTTATCTCCTGCTCGAAACGGGTCAGCGAACGGAGATGAATCAGCTCGCGCGCATCGACCTCGTTCCACGCACGCCGCGCTTTCGCGAGGATCAGTTCCGCGATCTCTTCCGCGAGGAGTCGCCGCACACCGTCACGCCGCAATCGCCACAGCAGCCGCAGACACCACCGCGGCGTCAGCAGCCTGAGCGCACACGCGAT
>JBBSHV010000093.1:0-9355 GCA_038232435.1 Gemmatimonadales bacterium
TCGCCACGGCGCTCGTTCTGGCGATTCCGGGCTGCGGCCAGCCGGCGCCCACGTCCTCATTGCCCCCTAACGCAGCCAACGTGACCTCCGCGCAACAACCATACACTCGGATCATGTCCGCGCCCACGAGCGGCTTTACAGAGAGTGAGAATATCGTTCTGAAAACTGACGCTGGTCTGGCCTCCGCCTGGAAGACAGTTCATGCCGGGGTTCCCGGGAATCCAGCGCCGGCCATAGACATGGTCCACAACATGGTCGTGCTGATTGCGCTGGGGCAGCGGAACACCGGCGGATACACGGTTCGTTTCGACAGTCTCACGACCGAAAACGCCGGAGCGGTCGTACACTACACCGTGACGTCGCCCGGGCCTGGTTGCATGAACACGCAGATGATCACCTCACCAATCGACGTGGTTAGCGTTCCACGGATCGACGGTCCCATCCGGTTCGACAAGACCGATGCGGTCAACCGGTGCTGAAACCGCTGGACTGCATTGGTGCATAGGAAAAACAGCGGCGCGGATCAAGAGATCCGCGCCGCTGTTTTATTCTACCGCGAGACCAGCTAGACCTTCGTCGATCCGTTGCGGCGACGGCGCCTCCCGGTGATTCCGAACAGTCCGGCGAGGCCGGTGCCGAGCAGTGCGATTGAAGATGGCTCTGGCACGGTAGCCACCAAATTCGTGAACTGGTGCGCACTACCCGAGCCGCTCCCCTGATTCCAGAAGAGGTTAGAGATGTCGCGGAATCTGTCGTCGAAGAACAGCGTCTGCAGCGTCGGCGTCCGTACGCCGTTAACGACGCCTGGGACCGGAATGGTGAAAGTCTGGGAAAACACGGGGTTATTGTCAGCGTACTGTCCCGTGAACGCGTAGAAGGTAAGATTTATCGGGACGAGCGTAAACGGCGAGTACGCATCGGAGTACAGATGTGAAACGTCGATCGAGAACACGCTGAACGGATCGAGGTGAGTACCGAAAACCGGATCACTCGAGCTGCGGAACACGTCTATCTCTCCGGCCAGGGCGGTCCCGAACAGAGTGGTGGACGAGCCGATGTTCGTAGGCCGATTGACGGCTGTAACATCGGAGGTGCCCCAGGTTCCGATGGCGTTACGGTTGTTGACATCGAATCCTGAGGACTGATAGAAGTCGAGCCCGTTGGACGTCACCGGATTTCCGATAGCGGCCTGGTATTCCTTCGCCGTGGGGCTGGCGTACTGGTGGAAATCGATCCGTATGGTCTGCTGCGCACCCGCTGGAAGTGCGATCAATACCGCGGGCAGGACGGAGCTAGCAATCTTAAAGTGGTGCATTGGGCGCGGTCTCCTGGAAGGTGCATGGTGATAGGATTCAGAACAGAGCTGATTTCCGCGACGGGAAGCAGGCTTCCTGCCCGTCGCGGAGTAATTCGCTAGCAGGTGCCTGACTTGATTGCCTCGAGCGCCTTCCTCACGTTCACTCGGCCGCCACCATAGATGGTGGAGGGACCGATGTCGTCCGTTGTGTGCTCGATGCAGGATTCAACCCGAGCGCGGTTCGCCGCTGAGCGGACGCCGCCCAGTGCGTCGTAGAGCACCGCGGCCATTCCCGCCACGTGGGGTGATGCCATGCTGGTGCCGGCATACTGGATGTAGCGGGTGGGGTTGTTGAGGCACGATGCCGCGCCGCTTGGCACGCCGCCTGAGTTCCCGGCACCAGTCTGAGCGGTCTCGCTGGAGCACACTGACCAGACCTGGTCGTTGGGCCCGCCCTGGGGGACCTTGTTCACGAAGCGCAACGGCTCTGACAGTGGTACGCTACCGCGACCGCCCGGCGCGAACACGTCAATCCCGGTCCCGAAGTTGGAGTAGTACGCCTTGGTATCCGGGCTGTGCCACACCTGGCTCGGATCGAACGGGTCCCAGTTCGGCGGCAGCGGCGCGGACGCCTTTGTGAGCGGTCCGAGAGCGCCAACGGTGATCGTCCCCGGCACCTGCGCCGGCACGAAGATCACAGCGGGATTCGGGACCTCAATGTTGTCGTTCCCGGCGGCTGTGACGACAACCACGCCCGCATCATTCGCGTTCTTGATCGCCGCGCCATAGGTGATCAGGGAGTTGTTGTACGAGCCGGAGCCCTTATAGCGGATGCCACCCAGGCTCATGTTGATCACGTGCGCGCCATTCTGGACGCACCAGTTGATCCCGTTGATGATTGCAGATTCAAAGCCGCTGCCGGCCGTGTTGAGGACCCGGGCCCCCATCAGGTTGGCGCGCGGCGCCACACCGGAGACGACAATACCGGTAGCCGCGACAATGCCCGAAACGTGCGAGCCGTGGCCGTTCGGATCGTCGAAGCGAGTCTCGTTCACGACGAAGTTGGCGCGCTTGGTGACTCTGGGGCTCAGCTCCTGATGCAGCGAGTCGACGCCCGTGTCCACGATGCAGGCGTTGATTCCCTGGCCGCCGTTGGTGTTGGCCCAGCCGCCCTCGGCGTGGATGTCGTGCATCCCCCACAAAACATTGGTTGCGAACCATGGTGTGTTCGCCTGCCCCGGGACCGACTCCGTACCGGGTGCCACGTCATCGGTCTTGATCGGATCGATCGTGGCCTCGAAGCCGGCCTCGATGTACTTCGGGTGAGCCAGACGCAGCGCGTCCGGGTTGGTGACACCGTCGACGACGAGCACGTCCATTGACGGAATCGAGTCGACGACGCTACCGCCCGAGGCGGCGAGCACATTCGCTCCGACCGCGGCCGGCCCGTCGAACGCGACGAGGTAGCGGCCAGGCGCGGAGGCGGCGGCTGGACCACGCGCGGCGTTCGGGGCGATGCCCGCGGGATCTGCGCATGCCCCGACGGTTAGGATCGTAACAGCAACTAACGGAGAGATACTTCGACGCACCATTGGGGGATCTCCAGGAAGAATCGGGGCAGGCTGACGGGTGCCCCGTAACGCACATGCAGGCCAGCAGCAAATACCGAGCCCCAGGGAAACATGCCGTTACGCTGCCCGCCGTGACGGGCGCTATCTTCGTGCGCAGCCATTAGTTAGACGGTTCCGGCAGCAGCAGGCGGCAAGCTGAACAACTCGGGTGCGGCAATACTGCGACATCGGTGTGGTCTGCGCGCGACACTCCCCAATTATCACCTTGGGCCGAACCGCTCAGTCTTACTTGCCGCGCAACTCGCCGGGATTGGATGGCGCCATGGCGCAGAAGTCGCGGACAGCGGCAATATCGAGGTTCTCCACGTACCAGCGGGACGACGGACCCTGGACCGTGTACACGGTGGGCGTGCGCGTCTTACCCTGGCGTACCAGCTCCACACGTACCGACCTGCGCCCTTCGGCCGTGGGACTGACGCCGAGGATGCGGTACGTATCGTTGTTGAAGTAGCACTGCAGAATGACCTCGCGCTTCTCCAGCTCGCCCCGTTCCATATTGTCCCGCGCGGATCCCTTGGTCGTTCCCCAGACGGCGGACATCGCCTGCAGGTCCTGAGCCCGGGCGGCGTTGAAGAAGCGCTGCACGGCCGCCTCCGGCGTTGCTGCGCCCGGTGCTGAATCGCTGACACGGGTGGCGGGAGGAGTCGGTTGGCACGCGGCAACTCCCACGGCGGCTATGGCTAGCAGTAACTTCTTCATCCGCAAGAAGTTATACTCCGGTCGAATATGCGAGCAAGCTACCAGCGGCTTTATGTGAACATCGACCACGTCGCAACGCTGCGCGAGGCGCGCCGCGGCAACGATCCGGACCCAGTTGCGGCCGCACTCCTATGCGAGTCGGCCGGCGCTGATGGGATCACGGCACATCTGCGCGAAGACCGGCGCCACATCCAGGACGCCGACATCGACAGGCTCCGAGCCAACGTGAGGAGCGTCTTCAACCTCGAGCTCGCGTGCACAGACGCGATGATCGAAATTGCGCTGCGGCTGCGGCCGGACCAGGTGACGTTTGTTCCGGAGCGGCGCGAGGAGGTCACCACCGAGGGCGGCCTTGACGTGGTTGCCCACGCGGCACGAGTGGAGCGAGCCGTGATCCAGATGAAACGGGCCGGTATTCGGTCCAGTCTTTTCATAGCGCCCGATCTCACCACGGTGCAATACGCGCGTCGGCTCGGCGCCCATGCCGTCGAGCTGCACACCGGCGAATACGCCAATCATCCAGACGAGCCGGAAACCGCAAACGCGCTCCGCGATGCCGCGGGAACGGCAGCGGAGCTGGGACTGGCGGTGCACGCGGGACACGGACTCAGCGCACGCAATCTTGACCCGGTCGCCGCGATCTCGGAAATCGAGGAGCTAAACATTGGCCATTCCATCATGAGTCGCGCAGTTTTTGTGGGGCTCGTGGCCGCGGTGCGAGAAGTGCGCGAGGCGATGGACGCCGCACGCAGACCCTAGCGCAGCGAAGCGCGCCATTCCCTCCGCCCCAATCTCTTGAAGAAACATTTTCGCGCGATACTCGGCATCGTCCTGAGCGTCGCGCTGCTCTGGTGGACGCTGCACGGAGTCTCGCTCTCACGCGTCGTCGATGAGCTGAGCAGAGCAAACCCGTGGCTGTTCGCGATTGCAACGGTGTTCGCCACGCTCACCTTTCCGTTGCGTGCGCGGCGCTGGCGCACAATACTCGACCCGATTTACCCCAAGCTTCCATTCGACCCGTTGTGGCGGGCCACAGCGATTGGAATGATGGTCAACAACGTCGTTCCCGCGCGGGCGGGTGAAGTGGCGCGCGCATACGTGCTCACGCGCGAAACCCAGGTTCCGTTCGCGACGTCGGTTGCGTCGCTAGCCGTCGACCGTGTGTTCGACGCGATCGTGTTGCTAACCCTCGCATTCGCATCGCTGCTTGACCCGAGCTTTCCGCGCGGCGTTCGTCTGGGCGGCCAATCCGTGGAAAGTTGGGCCATCGGCGGCTCGGTGTTGGTCGGCATCCTCATCGCGTTGCTGTACGCACTTGTCTTTTTTCCGGCACAGTTGATCCGGATTTTCGAGATCTTCGCGCGCAAACTGTCGCCCAAGATTGAGGCACGTGGACGTGCAGCGCTGGAGACTTTTGCGCAGGGCCTGAGCGTGCTGCGGAGTCCGGGCCACGTTTTAGCGGTGTTTCTGTGGACGGTGATCCACTGGCTGTGCAACGCGATTTCCTGGTGGCTGTCGATGAGAGCGGTTGGCATCCAGGTCCCCTTTTCCGCCACGCTTTTGTTGCAGGCGCTGGTCGCGATGGGAGTCGCAGTGCCCTCGTCGCCGGGATACTTTGGCATCTTCGAAACGGTAGGCGTCCTGGGGCTCGCGATCTACGGTGTTCCGGCGGCACTCGCGACCAGTTGGGCGCTCGGCTTCCATATCTTGTCATTCATACCAATCACGCTCATCGGCGTGTACTACTCGACCCGGCTCGGATTCAAGCTCAAGGACTTACAGGCGCAGCCGGACACCGCGGGCAGCGCCACGGAGAACACGGCCGAGAGCGGCGCGGGTTGAGCCGCGTAGCGACCCGCGTAGCGACCCGCGTAGCGACCGTCCGAGCACAGGCCAAACTCAACCTGTGGCTGGTGGTGCTCGCGCGCGAGGCCAGCGGTTATCACAGCATCGAGACGCTGTTCCAACGAATCGATCTCGCTGACGACGTGACGGTCAGTTTGGCCGATGCGGGAGAGCGCTCGGTCACGTGCAGCGTGGATGTGGGGCCGCCGGAAGACAATCTGGCGTTTCTGGCGGCGACGGCGTTCTGCGGTGCCCTGGCGTGGGACACGGGTTTTCATGTACAAATAGAGAAGCGCATTCCCGCCGGTGGCGGTCTGGGCGGCGGGAGCGCCCCCCCCCCCGCCACACTCCGCGCGCTCAACACGCTATACCCGGAGCCATTGTCCGTCCAGGCGTTACAGGTTCTGGGCTCGGGGCTCGGCGCCGACATCCCTTTCCTGATCAGTGACTGGTCCACCGCGTTGGCGTGGGGTCGCGGCGGACGGATGGTCGGCGTACCACCACTGCCGTCGCGCGCGGTCGTTCTGGCGGTACCTCCGTTCGCTGTTGAAACGCGTGAGGCGTATGGCTGGCTCGACGATCTCGGGTTCAAAGGGGCAGCGTGGCCGCGCGACTTCGGCGCGGGCGAGTTATCGGATTGGGAACGCGTTCGGCCGATGAGCAAAAACACCTTCACCCCTGTCGTTAACGCACGCGTGGGCGGCGGAATGATCAATCGCGCAATCGAGGTTCTGGAGGCGGCCGGAGCGGCGCCGGCGCAGTTGACCGGAACGGGCTCAACAGTATTCGGCATTTTTGAGCAAACACCGGACGCGGCGGCACTGGAGCGCGAAACTGGATGCCGCATCATTCTGACGCGAACAGCAACAGCTGTTGAAGCGGTCCGCTGTTCCGACTAGCTTGTAACGCTCTGCCCCCTCGTCCAATGGCAGGACATCGGTCTTTGGATCCGAGAATGGTGGTTCGAATCCACCGGGGGCAATACCGACGATTGACCGGCGCCAACGGCGTCATTAACCTTAAAGGCTGTACATAAATGGACGGCCTTTCCGTACCAAGCCACGGCGCCAAGGTTATCTCGGGGAGTGCTAACCGCGCTCTGGCCGAGGAGATCGGGCGCTATATGGGCATAGATCTGTGTAAGACCACGTCCACGCGATTCGCGGACGGGGAGATCTTTGTCCGGATCGATGAGAACATTCGCGGCAACGATGTCTTCATCGTCCAGCCCACCAATCCGCCCGGCGACAACATCATGGAGCTGCTGCTCATGATCGACGCCGCTCGGAGGGCGTCGGCGGCGCGGATAACGGTCGTGATGCCGTACTATGGCTACTCGAGGCAGGACAGAAAGGATCAGCCGCGTGTCGCCATCGGCGCCAAGCTCCTGGCCAACATGATCCAGGGTGCTGGGGCCGACCGAGTGTTGGGCGTTGATTTCCATCAGCACCAGTTGCAGGGGTTCTTCGACATTCCGGTCGATCACCTGTACGCGGCGCCGGTGTTCACGGCCCACTATCGGAAAAAGCAGTTGAAGGATCTCGTCGTCGTCGCGCCCGATGTTGGGAGCGCGAAGATGGCGCGGGGATTCGCTAAGCGGCTGGACGCCACCTTCGCGATCATCGACAAGCGGCGGCCCAAGGCCAATGTCGCGGAAGTTCTGAACGTCGTTGGTGAGGTCGCCGACCGGGATTGTCTTCTGCCTGATGACATGATCGACACGGCGGGCACCATGGCTGAAGCGTCTCGCGCGCTCAAGAAGTTGGGCGCGCGAGACATCTACATATGCGCGACGCACGCGTTGCTCTCCGGCCCCGCCGCTGAGCGACTGCGCGACGCGCCAATCACGGAAGTGGCGGTGACCGATACCGTCGCGATTCCGCCTGAGCGGATCTTTCCGACGTTGAGAATTCTCTCAGTCGGCGAGCTTCTCTCAAAAGCGATTCGTCACATACACTCCGAGCAGTCGGTCAGCTCGCTCTTCGAATAGGGGAACACAATGGCAACGGCATCACTCTCAGCAACCCGCCGCACCGAAACGGGCAAGGGCGTCGCCCGCACGCTTCGCCGGGAGGGGCAGATCCCTGGCGTCATCTACGGGCACAAGCGCGAATCGCAGCCGCTTTCCATTCCGGCGCGCGATCTGGAGAAGCTGCTGTCGCAGATTTCGGCCGACAACACGGTCATCGAGCTCGCCATCGAGGGCGGCACATCACGCGCACTCATCCGCGAGATCCAGCGTCACCCATTCAAGCGCGCTATCCTGCACGTCGACTTCCAGGAAGTGGTGGCGGGTGAGAAGATGACCGTGCGCGTTCCCATCCGGTTGATCGGTACACCGGCCGGCGTGCGCGTTGGCGGCGGTATCGTGGATCATACACTGCGCGAGCTCACCATCTCTGTGGACACGGCCAACATCCCCAATCACATCGACCTAGATGTGAATGACCTGGAGCTGGGCGACTCGATCCACGTGTCACAGATCCCGATCCCCGACGGGGCGACAGTTCTGGACGACGCCGAAGCGGCAGTGGTCGTGATTGCGACGCCGCGCGCAGCGGTTGAAGCGGCAGCCACCGAAACGCCGGCAGTAGAGGAGCCGGAAGTGCTCCGCGCCAAGAAGCCGGATGAGGACGAAGGCGAGAAGAAATAATCGCAGCGGCGACCGGCGGTCGCTCTTTCCCCGGACCGTGGTGGTTGTGCACGCGGACAGGTAGTGCGTGGGCGCCCGAGCGTGATGCATCATGAAGATCATCGTGGGGCTCGGGAACCCGGGTCGCGAGTACGCCGGCACACGGCATAACGTTGGGTGGTGGCTGGTGGATCACCTGGCCGACGTGTGGCACTTCGACGCTTGGCGCAAGGACAACGATGCGCTGGTGTCGAGCGGAATGGTGGGCAACATCAAGGTTCGCCTGCTCAAGCCGCAGACATTCATGAACCTGAGCGGCGACGCGCTCCGTCCGTACGCGCGTCGCCCCTTCTGGTCGGCCAAGACCGATCTGCTCGTGGTCGTGGACGACGTCGCGTTGCCGGTGGGACGATACCGGTTACGCGCGAAAGGGAGCGCCGGCGGCCACAACGGTCTCAAGCACATCGAGCACACGCTCAAGTCCGCGGAGTACGCGCGCCTACGCATTGGTGTGGGCCCGGGGGAGGACCGCCAGATATCGGGTGATCTCGCCAACTTCGTGCTCGCGCCGTTCGGCAAATTCGAGCGCGAGGAAATCGTGTCGCTAATGCCGCCGCTCACCCAAGCGTGCGACAGCTGGCTGCGCGACGGGATAGAAAGCGCGATGAACGCGCATAATGCCCGACCGTAAGGCGCGGCTTCAGCCGCGCCTTGGTGGCGCTGCCGGGACCTGGCGCCTCTACGGGAACGACAACAACATACACGCATCGTAATGCTCAAACTTGGAATCGTCGGTCTCCCCAACGTCGGCAAGTCGACACTTTTCAACGCGCTCACCGCGGCCAAGGCCGAGGCAGCTAACTATCCCTTTTGCACAGTGGAGCCGAACGTCGGGATGGTGGAAGTTCCAGACGCGCGACTGGACAAGCTGGCGGAGATTGTTTCGCCCAAGCGCACGGTGCCGGCGGCGGTCCAGTTCGTCGACATCGCTGGGCTGGTGAAGGGCGCGGCCGAGGGCGAAGGACTGGGCAACAAGTTTCTCGCCAACATTCGCGAGACCGACGCGATCGTGCATGTGGTGCGCTGCTTCGAAGACGAGGACGTGACGCACGTTATGGGCGCGGTGGACCCGGTGCGTGATCGCGAAGTGATCGAGTTCGAGCTGGCGCTGTCGGATCTCGCGACCATGGAGAAGCGGCTCGATCGCACACGCCGCGCCGCTAAGACGGGCGACAAGGAAGCGCAGGCCGA
>JBBSHV010000094.1:0-9268 GCA_038232435.1 Gemmatimonadales bacterium
CGTGATGGCACACGTGCATGCCTTCGGCGACGCGGCGCCCGCGGCCAAACGGTTCATCCATCTCGGAGCGACGAGCGCTTACGTCACGGACAACGCCGATCTGATCCTCATGCGCCGTGGACTTGCGCTACTGCGCGAGCGAGTCATCGACGTACTGAGTGTCCTCGCGAGTTTCGCGGAGCGATGGAGGGATGAGCCCACATTAGGGTACACCCACATTCAACCGGCGCAGCTGACCACAGTGGGCAAGCGCGCAACGCTGTGGATGCAGGATCTGGTGCTCGACGTGCACGATCTGGATTACAGAATCGGCGCCCTGCCGTTGCGTGGGGTCAAGGGGACGACGGGCACGCAGGCCTCCTTCCTACGTCTGTTCCACGGCGATGATGCCAAGGTTCGCGAGTTGGATCGGCTCGTGACACTGAAAATGGGATTCGCCAGCTCAATCCCCGTGAGCGGTCAGACTTATTCGCGCAAACTTGACGCCGCGGTCCTCGGCGTCGTTGCTGGGATCGCGTCCAGCGCGGCCAAGTTCGCGAGCGACATGCGATTGCTGCAATCATTCGGCGAGATCGAAGAACCGTTTGAGAAGGAGCAGATCGGCTCATCCGCAATGGCGTATAAGCGCAACCCGATGCGATCGGAACGGATCAATTCGCTGGCTCGCTTTGTGATCTCGCTCGAGTCTAACGCGAACGAGACGCACTCGGTGCAATACTTCGAGCGCACCCTGGACGACAGCGCGAATCGCCGGCTCGTTATCCCGGAAATGTTTCTGGCCACCGACGCGATTCTGCTGCTGATGCGTAACATCGCCGGAAGTCTGGACGTTCATCCCGCGCGCATTCGCCGTCGAGTGGAGGATGAGCTCCCCTTCATGGCCACCGAAGAAATCATTGTGCGCGCGGTTGAAGCGGGCGGCGACAGGCAGGTCGCGCACGAAGTGATCCGACGCCACAGCGTCGCGGCCGCCGCCGCGGTGAAGGACGGCGCGGCGCGCAATGACATGCTGGACCGGCTCGCCGCGGATCCGGACTTCCCCGTCCCAATCGACGACTTGCGGAATACTCTGGACCCGCGCGCGTTTGTCGGGCGCGCGCCGCGACAGGTGACCGAATTCCTGAGCGAGGTTGTCGCCCCTCTAGTGAGCGGGCACGACATGTCTCCGGTAGACGAGGCACTGCGCGTATGACGACGTCGCTGACGGAAACCGATCTCCCGCTCAAGCTGATCCGTCGCGGAAAAGTACGCGACGTGTACGAAGTCGATGCCGATCGAATTCTCATCGTCGCAACTGACCGAGTCAGCGCGTTTGACGTCGTGCTGCCGGAACCAGTGCCTTACAAGGGCGCGGTACTGACCCAGTTGACTGCGTGGTGGCTCAGTCAGCTCAACGACATTCCACATCACATGATCACGGCGGACACGGACGAAATCACTGCCGCGGTTCCCGCGGTCGCACCGGTGCGAGACGCGATCATGGGGCGCGCGATGCTGGCGTGGAGCGCGCGTGTTTTTCCAGTCGAATGCGTTGTGCGCGGGTATCTCGCCGGCAGCGGCTGGAAGGAGTACCAGGCCACCGGCAAGCTCGCCGGCGAAGCCTTGCCGACAGGGCTGCGGGAGAGCGATGCCCTCCCGATCCCGCGGTTTACGCCGGCGACCAAGGCCGACACTGGGCACGACGAGAACATCTCGCGCGCTGAAGCACGCGCTCGGCTGGGCGACTCGGCTGAGCGGCTGGAGCAGCTATCACTCCGGCTGTATCGATTCGGAAGCGAAGCCGCACACGATGCCGGGTTGATCCTCGCGGACACCAAGTTCGAGTTCGGTGAGCGAGGGGGCGAGGTTATATTGGTAGACGAGGTGATGACGCCGGACAGCTCGCGGATCTGGGCACTCGACGCGTATCGCCCTGGAACGACGCCGCCCAGTTTCGACAAGCAGCCGCTGCGCGACTATCTGGAGCAGCTGCGGCAGCGTGGCGCCTGGAACGGTGAAGCGCCTGCCCCGCGCCTCCCGGCTTCCGTGCTCGGCTCGATGAGCCAGCGCTACCTGGATGCATTTCACAGGCTCACCGGAAGATCACTCCCACTTTTCCAGTCGGCTCAGGCCGCGGCAGACCATAGCGCATGAACTTCGCACGTGAAGGATGGCCGTTCATCGGAATTGCATTCGCGCTCGTCCTTCTCGCTGGATGGGCTGCGCTGTACTTCAGGTCATGGCCACTGTGGCTCCTCGCATTCGTTCTCATCGTCGTGGCACTCTGGTGCGCGTATTTCTTTCGTGACCCTGAGCGAGAGGGCGCGCGCGGTGCGGGACTCATTATCGCCCCCGCCGATGGCAAGGTGCTCCTCATCACCGATGTGGACGAGCCGCGCTTCATAAAGGGCCGGGCGACGCGGATCTCAATCTTCATGAACGTATTCAACGTCCACGTGAACAGGTATCCGGTGGACGGGCGCGTTGATTTCGTGTCGTACAACAAGGGGAAGTTTTTCAACGCCGCCGCCGAGAAGTCGAGCTTGGAGAACGAACAGATGTCGGTCGGCGTCACGACGCCCGCTGGTATTCGCATTCTCACTCGCCAGATCGCGGGGTTGATCGCACGGCGTATCGTGACGTACAGCCAGGTGGGAGACGTTGCGCACCAGGGCGAGCGGTTCGGCATCATCCGATTCGGATCACGAGTTGACGTCTTTGTTCCCACCAACTCCGCGATCAAGGTCAAGCTCGGCGACATGACGACCGCGGGGACCACCGAAATAGCGGAGCTCATTCGTTGACCCGCTACGCGGCTACCCCGGGCACGACCCAAGGCACGACCCACGGGCGCACGCAGCGGCGCCCCATGCGGCGCGCTGTCATCATGCTCCCCAGCGGACTGACGATCGGCAATCTGTTCTTCGGTATGTTCGCTATCGTCTCAGCGTCTCGCGGTGATCTGAGCCGAGCCGGCCTGTACGTTGTGATTGGCGGCGTGCTGGACGCCTTTGATGGCCGCGTCGCGCGCGCCACTAATACAGGATCACGGCTCGGTTCCGAGCTCGATTCGTTGGTGGACGTGATCTCGTTCGGACTCGCGCCGGCGATGATCATGTACTTCGCGGTTCTTAATCGCGGCGGTTGGGATTGGGTCTTTGCGTTTGCGTTCGTTGCATGCGCGGCGCTGCGACTCGCGCGTTTTAACGTGGAGCAGGCAGGGCGCGAGAAGCGGTACTTCCACGGGCTCCCGAGTCCGGCGGCGGGACTCACGCTCGCCACGTACTACTGGTTCAGTCAGACGTCGCTGTACAACGAGACCAACATCTCCGATCTGCCGTGGCACGTGATGTTGCGCTTCGTCATGGGCGCGCTCGCGGTGCTGATGGTGAGCGACGTATCATACCCGGCCGTACCAACCGTCGGCTTCCGCTCGCCCAAGGAGATACTCGGTTCGCTCCTGGTCATCGCAACCATTGTTGGAATCTTTTTCGTTCCAAAGCAGTTCTTCTTTCCCGCATGCCTCGCGTACGTGGCCTATGGGCTGGCGAGCACGGTACTCTTCGGGCTGCTCGGCCGCCGCGCCGAGGGCGACTCGCCAGTGATCACACACGGTGACGAACGCGACGATGAAGATGAGGACGGCGAGGGCGACCTGCCGCTGCCAGCGCCCGAGGTGCATCAGAGGCGGACGCCCACCATCGGTCACGTGCACTCGGACTCCGCGCTGTCCGCCGGTGTGGCACGTCGCCGCAAGAGACGCCGGAGACCGCGCGGCGACCGCCCTCCTGATCAAGGTGGCTCCGATGACCAGCCGCCGCCGTCTACACCGTGAGGACTGGTTGACAATTTTCCGCGTTCCGGTCCAGATCACGCCGCGACAGGGGATCCTCGATCCCCAGGGTGCCGCGGTTGCTGGCGCCCTGCGCACGCTCGGTTTTGACAACGTCAGTGACGTACGGGTCGGCCGGTTCATCGTCGTTGACGTCGAGGCCGAGAACGCCGCCGCCGCGCGCGCGGCCACGCGCGCGATGTGCGACAAGCTGCTTGCGAATCCTGTGACTGAGGATTTCGTCATCGAGGAGATCCGGTCCGAGTGAAGTTCGGCGTCGTCACCTTCCCCGGCTCCAACTGCGATTACGACGCATTCCAGGCGGTTGTTGAAGGCGTGTCACAAGAGGCTGTGTATCTGTGGCACAAGGAGCACGATCTTCAAGGCGTCGACGTGGTGATTCTTCCAGGCGGCTTTAGCTACGGCGACTATCTGCGCGCCGGCGCCATCGCGCGATTCAGTCCCATCATGACTGAAGTCGTGGCGCACGCAAAGTCAGGACGGCCAGTGCTCGCGATCTGCAATGGTTTTCAGGTGGCTTGCGAGGCGGGTCTGCTGCCCGGAGCGCTGCTGCGCAACGCTTCGCTCCACTTCATCTCCCGGCCAGCTTACCTGCGAGTGGACAGGGTCGATACACAGTTCACGAACGCGTACAGCTCCGGCGACGTGCTGCGCGTTCCGGTGGCACACGGTGAGGGGCGGTTCACCGCCCACGCCGACACCCTTTCGGAATTGGAGGACACGGGGCGCGTGCTATTTCGGTACTGCGATTCCCTTGGTCAGGTTGTCGACGCTGAAAATCCAAACGGGTCCGCCAACAGTATCGCCGGAATCATTAACGCCGGTGGAAACGTGCTCGGCATGATGCCGCACCCCGAGCGCGCCATCGATCCGACGCTGGGCAGGCCAGATGGGGCGCCGCTGTTCCGGTCACTGTTGGCACAGGTAGCGGCGTAACATGGCGCACGTCGCCGCGCGACCCGGCGATCCGATTATCACCCCGGCACTCGTAAAGGAGCACGGGCTCACCGCGCAGGAGTACGACAGGGTGCGCGCGATGCTCGGCCGCGAGCCGACTTTCACGGAGCTCGGAATCGTGAGCGCGCTCTGGAACGAGCACTGCTCGTACAAGCATTCGCGCAACGTGCTGCGCACGCTCCCGACCGAAGGCGCCGCGGTGATTCAGGGACCGGGCGAGAACGCGGGCGTCGTGCGCATCGGCGACGGCGTCGCTATCGCGTTCAAGATCGAGTCGCACAACCACCCTTCCGCCGTGGAACCGTATCAGGGCGCCGCGACCGGCGTTGGCGGGATTCTGCGCGACGTCTTCACAATGGGCGCTCGCCCCATAGCCATGTTGAACTCGCTCCGATTCGGTTCGCTCGATTCAGCGCGCAACCGGTATCTTTTCGCCGGAGTGGTCAAAGGCGTTGGCGATTACGGCAACTGTGTGGGAGTACCCACCGTCGCCGGCGAGATCGTGTTTGACAGCGCGTACGACGGCAACCCGCTCGTCAACGCAATGTGCGTGGGTGTGCTGAGCGAGGACGAGATCATGCGCGCCAAAGCCGAAGGTGTCGGAAATCCCATCCTGTGCGTCGGCGCACGCACCGGGCGCGACGGGATCCACGGCGCGTCCTTCGCGTCGGAGGACCTTTCGGCGGCGAGCGAGGCCAAGCGACCGCGCGTGCAGGTCGGCGACCCGTTCACGGAGAAGTTGTTGCTCGAAGCGAGCCTCGAGCTCATCCGTAGCGGCAACATCGTGGCCATTCAGGATATGGGCGCGGCGGGACTCACGTCATCTTCCGCCGAGATGGCCGCGCGCGGCGATGTTGGCGTGACCATCGACACGTCGCGAGTGCCGGTGCGCGAGCCGGGCATGACACCATACGAGATTCTCCTCAGTGAATCGCAGGAGCGGATGCTCGTGGTTGCGCACAAGGGGCACGAGGACGCGGTCATTGATATCCTGCGCAAGTGGGATCTGACGGCCGAAGTGATCGGCGAGGTAATCGCGGACCCCGTGTACCGGGTGACCGAAGGCGACCGCGTGGTCGCGGAGTTTCCGGGCTCCGCTCTCGTCACCGAGTGCCCGCGCTACGATGTGCCAGCCGAGGAAGATCCAGCCGCTGCTGAGCGCCGCAGTTTCGACGCTCACTCCGTGGCCGAGCTCGCCCAGGAGAGCGACCCAATGTGGACGCTGGTGCGCTTGCTCAGCACCCCGACCATCGCCAGCAAGCGATGGGCGTACCTACAGTTCGACTCGACCGTCAGAACCAACACCGTCATCGGCCCAGGCGGCGATGCGGCTGTAATCCGCATACGCGGTACAGATCGCGCGGTGGCGCTCAAGACGGACTGCAACGGGCGATACGTCGCTCTGGAGCCGCGCGTGGGCGGCAGGATCGCGGTCGCGGAGGCGGCACGGAATGTGGCCTGCACCGGTGCCCGCCCGCTCGCGATCACCAACTGTCTCAACTTTGGCAATCCGACGCGACCGGAGATCTTTTTCCAGTTCCGCGAGGCTGTCGCCGGAATGGCCGAGGCGTGCCGCTCACTGGAGACTCCCGTGACCGGGGGCAACGTTTCGTTCTACAACGAAAGTCCGTCGGGAGCGGTGTATCCCACACCGGTGATCGGAATGGTCGGCGTGATCGACTCCATGGAGCACGTCACGCGCGCGACCTTTAGTACCGCCGGCGATGCAATTATTCTGCTGGGCGACTGCAGCGATGAGCTGGGCGGAAGCGAGTACCTCGCTTCCATCCACGGAATCGTTGCTGGATCGCCGCCGGCGTGCGATCTCGCGCGCGAGCGCGGTGTCATCAACGCATTACTTGACGCAATCGTTGGAGGGTACATCACATCCGCGCATGATTGCAGCGACGGGGGTCTATCAGTCGCGCTGGCCGAGTGCATGATGGGCGACACGGAAGTAATGACGGGCGCGGACATCGACCTGACCCAATGGGACGACCTGCCGCTGCGCGCGGTATTGTTCGGTGAGACGCAGGGCCGCGTCATCGTATCGTCGTCCCAGCCGGAGCGCGTTCTGGATGTCGCCGCTCAACACGGTTTGCCGGCAGCGCGCATCGGCACGGTTCGCGCGGCAGGCGCGGGGCTGCTGCTCAGAACACACGGCGCGAAGCTGAGTGCGTCTACCGAAGCGCTCGCGTCGGCTTATCACATGGCAATTCCGCGGATCATGGACTGCGATCCCGCAACCGTTGCGATACGAGAAACCGAAGGAGTGGGGCCGTAACATGTGCGGAGTATTTGGAATTTACGGTCACGATAGAGCGGCCGAGCTGACGGAATTGGGTCTGTACTCACTGCAGCACCGAGGGCAGGAGTCGTGGGGAATCGTGTCAATATTCGCCGATGGCGACGCGCGCGCCTGGCGCGCGATGGGTCTCATTTCGGAGAGACGCGAGCACCCCGCCGCAAATGACGCGCGTACCGCCATAGGCCACACGCGCTACAGTACGGCCGGAAGCTCCAGCATCGAGAACGCGCAACCTGTTCTCGCTCGCTCGCGTGACGGACACATTGCGCTGGCGCACAACGGCAATCTCATCAACGCCACGGAGCTGCGGCGCGAGCTGGAAGACGAGGGTTCCATCTTTTCATCCACCACCGATTCTGAGGTTGTGGTGCACCGCATCGCGAAGGCAATGGGCCCGGCTCCGGACATGAGGCTTGCGGCCGCGCTCGCACCTGTTGAAGGCGCGTACTCGTTGGTCACCGCCATCGCGGGGACACTGTTCGCCGCACGTGACCCGCGCGGGTGGCGACCGCTGGTGATGGGCGAACTCGACGGAGCCATAGTTTTCGCGTCCGAGAGCTGCGCGCTGGATATTGTCGGCGCGTCAGTAATTCGCGAGGTCGCGCCCGGTGAGATTGTCGCGGTAGACGCGGCCGGCATTCACTCCATCTTTCCATTCGAGCGGAAAGAGGCGCGTAGATGCGTCTTTGAATACGTGTATTTTGCACGCCCGGACAGCAGCGTCTTCGGCGGATCGGTGGACCGCGCCCGTCGCGCGCTCGGGCGCCGGCTTGCGCGCGAGTCGCCCGCGCCCGAGGCGGATCTCGTCTTCGCCGTGCCGGACTCATCCAATTCGGCCGCACTAGGATTCGCGGAGGAATCCGGCCTTTCTTTCGAGCTTGCGCTCATCAGAAACCACTACGTCGGCCGAACCTTCATACAGCCGGATCAATCAGGGCGTGACGCAAAGGTCAAGGTCAAGTACAACCCGGTGCGTGAGGTACTTGAGGGTAAGCGAGTCGTCATGGTGGATGACTCTATCGTGCGCGGCACCACCACGCGCGGTCTGGTCGCGATGGTCCGCGCAGCCGGTGCCACGGAGGTGCACATGCGCGTCAGCTCGCCGCCCGTTACTGGACCGTGCTACTATGGAATCGATACCCCGAATCGCGAGGATCTCATAGCTGCCAATCTCACGGTAGACGAGATCGCGCAGCATATTGGCGTGGATTCGCTTGGTTACCTGTCACTGGAAGGAATGCTCCACGCCGTACCGGACGGACCGGACGGCTTCTGTCACGCCTGCTTCTCGGGCGATTACCCAACACCCCCGCCTACCGATCCGGAGAAGCTCCGCTTTGGTTGTGGCTGCTGATATCATGGCACAGAAAGTATTCTTCTTCGGCGCCGGACAGGCTGAGGGCACTCGCGACATGAAGGCAATGCTCGGCGGCAAGGGAGCCAATCTCGCCGAGATGACCAATCTTGGCGTACCGGTGCCGCCGGGATTCACGATCGCGTGCCAGGAGTGCATCGAGTACCTGGAGCACGGCACCGTCGACGACGCGCTCCGTGCCGAGGTGGAGCGAAATGTCGCCTGCCTGGAACAGGTCGCTGGCAAGCGCTTCGGCGACGTTGGCAATCCGCTCCTTGTATCAGTGCGCTCGGGCGCTCCTGTCTCCATGCCCGGAATGATGGAGACGATCCTCAACCTCGGGTTGAACGACAGCACCGTCGTTGGGCTGGCGCGAGCGAGCGGGAACGCGCGCTTCGCCTACGATTCGTATCGGCGTTTCATTCAGATGTATGCAGACGTGGTACTCGGCGTACCGCAGACTTCGTTCGAGCATCTGCTCACGGCCAAGCGCATGACGGCCGGTGTCGAGACCGATGCGGAGCTGAGCGAAGATGCTCTGCGCAATCTCGTTGAGGAGTACAAGGCGATCGTTCGCAACCGCACGGGTTCGCCATTTCCGAGTGACCCGGCCGTGCAGCTGTGGGGCGCGATCGAGGCAGTGTGGAAATCGTGGACGCTGAAAAAAGCGCGCGACTATCGCAAGGTCAACGACATTGCCGACACTCTGGGCACCGCGGTGAACGTGGTGTCGATGGTGTTTGGGAATCTGGGCGACGACTCCGGAACCGGCGTCGCCTTCACGCGCGATCCGTCCACCGGTGAGAAGCGCTTCTAC
>JBBSHV010000095.1:0-9219 GCA_038232435.1 Gemmatimonadales bacterium
GCCCTGTCCAAAATCAACAACATCGACGTCAACATCATGACGGCCGAAGACCCGGTCGAGTACAACCTGTTCGGCATCAACCAGGTGCAGGTCCGGACCGAGGTTGGGATGACATTTGCCGCCGCACTAAAAGCATTTCTGCGTCAGGATCCGAACATCATCATGGTGGGGGAGATCCGCGACCTGGAGACGGGCGGGATCGCGATCAAGGCGGCGCTCACCGGCCATCTCGTGATGAGCACCTTGCATACCAACTCCGCACCCGAAACCGTAACGCGATTGCTGGACATGGGGCTGGAGCCGTTCAACGTAGCGAGCGCTCTGAACCTGATTCTCGCGCAGCGATTGGTGCGCCGCGTCTGCAGCAACTGCAAGACCCGCTACGTCCCCGATGACATCGATCTCGCCGTTGCCAAGGTGACGCCGTCAACCACGCTAGGGTCGCTCCGCTTCACGGAAGAGGTACTGGCAGACGCGAGGACACGCGCCACACCTGAAGCCGCGCCGCATCTCAAGGGACTGTCGCTGAGCACCACGATGGCGGAACTCCCGTTCTTTAAAGGAAAGGGTTGCGACACTTGCGCGGGCACCGGGCTCAAGGGCCGGCAGGGGCTGTACGAGGTGATGTTCATCGACGCGACGCTTCGCAAGCTCATTTTAAAGAACGTCGGCGTGGACGATCTGCGCGACGGCGCGATCGCAAGCGGGATGCTCACGCTTCGCATGGATGGATGGCTCAAGGTCATCAAGGGAATCACCACGCTGGAACAGATCGTCCGCGAGACGAGCGCTTGACTCGTCACCGTAGCATAACCGCATCTTGGAACCGCCATCAATGACCGCTCCTTTCGCACCCGCAGCACCAACCGCTCCCTCGACAAACGGCGCACCACCCGCCCCGGCCCCTCGGCCAGCCGAGGTGAATCTGCGCGAGTTGCTGGAGGAGATGATCGAGCGCGGCGCGTCGGACCTGCACGTCGTTTGTAACGCGCGGCCCAAACTGCGCATCCACGGCGAGATCACGGACGCTCGGTATCCTAATGCACTCACTCCAAAGGAGACGCTTCAGCTCGCCTATTCGGTGCTCACCGATGACCAGAAGAAGCGCTTCGAGATGGATGACGAGCTCGACTTTTCGTTCGGCCTCGCCAATCTCGCGCGCTTCCGCGGTAACGTCTTCAAGCAGCGCGGCTCGGTATCCATCGTCTTCCGCCAGATCCCGTTCAACGTTCGCACCTTCGAAGATCTGGGCCTGCCGAACGCGATATCGAAGATGGCCGACCGTCCGCGAGGACTGGTCCTGATCACCGGTCCTACCGGATCCGGTAAATCGACAACGCTCGCCGCCATGATCGACAAGATCAACCGTGAGCGGAAGGGGCACATCATCACGGTCGAAGATCCGATCGAGTTCATCCACCGCCATCAGGGTTGCATTGTCAATCAGCGGGAGGTGGGGACGGACACAAAGTCGTTCTCGAGCGCGCTCAAGTACGCGCTGCGCGAGGATCCCGATGTCATTCTCATTGGTGAGATGCGCGATCTGGAGACGATCCAGGCCGCATTGACCATCGCTGAGACGGGGCATCTGGCCTTCGCTACCCTGCATACGAACTCGGCCGCCGAGGCGATCAACCGCATCATCGACGTCTTCCCGAGCCATCAACAGTCGCAAGTGCGTGCGCAGCTCGCATTTGTGCTGGAAGGCGTAGTGTGTCAGACACTGGTTCAGCGCGTGGGCGGCCAGAGCAGATTGATGGCGACCGAAGTGCTAGTAGTGAATCAGGCCGTGCGCGCACTTATTCGCGATGACAAGGTGCACCAGATCTACTCGACCATGCAGGCCGGTAAGAAGTTCGGAATGCAGACGTTGAACGATTCACTGTACGCGCTGTACATGGCGCGCGAAGTTGACGCCGACGAGTGCCTGCGCGTGAGTGGCGATCCTGCTGAGTTCATGAGGATGACCGGCGTCAATGCTGAAGGAGGAATGACTAAGGAAGGGCCGAGCCGAACGGTCGGGACTTCTCCATACGCCAACACTGGAGGTAAGCGCTAATGCCAACATTTGCATATACCGCCCGCGCGGCTGGCGGCGAGCTAAAGTCCGCGTCGATGGAAGCGGCGAGCCGCGACGATGTGGTGACGCAGCTTCGGCGCCAGCGATTGACGTTGGTGAAGATCGAAGACGAGTCGAAGAAGAAGGGAAAGCGGATGGGGCGCATCAAGACGCGTGACATCGTGATCTTTACCCGGCAGTTCTCGACCATGATCAACTCGGGACTTCCGCTGGTGCAGGCGCTGGACATCCTGTCCAAGCAGACCGAGAACAAGGCCCTCGCGTCAGTGACGCGCGAGGTGGTGTTCGATGTAGAGAGTGGCCACACGCTGGCCGACGCGCTGCGCAAGCATCCCAAGGCGTTCACGGACCTGTACGTGAACATGGTCGCAGCGGGCGAGGCGGGTGGTATTCTGGATACCATTCTGATGCGTCTTGCTTCCTTCATGGAAAAGAATGACGCGCTGATACGGAAGGTGAAGGGCGCGATGATCTATCCAGGCGTGATCATGTCGGTGGCGGCGATTGCGGTGGTGACACTGTTGTTGTTCGTCATCCCGGTATTCGAGAAGATGTTCGGCGCGGTCGGTCTCGCGCTGCCGCTCCCGACGCGCGTGGTGATCGGTATGTCGCAGCTGCTCCAGGGTTACTGGTGGCTGATGGGCGGCGTAGCTGCCGGCGGCTTTTTCATGCTCAAGAAGTATTACGCGACGCCAGACGGCAGACTCCGCATTGACAAGATCCTGCTCAAAGTTCCGATCCTGGGCGACGTCCTCAGGAAGAGCGCGGTGTCTCGCTTCACGCGAACGCTGGGCACGCTCATCAGTTCTGGCGTGAGCATCCTTGACGGCCTCGAGATCACCGCCAAGACGGCCGGCAACCGCGTAATTCAGGACGCCATCATGGCCAGCCGCGCGAGCATCGCCGGCGGTGACACGATCGCGCAGCCGCTGGCCAAGAGCGCCGTCTTCCCACCGATGGTGATCTCGATGATCTCCGTCGGCGAGCAGACCGGTGGCCTGGACGAGATGCTGAGCAAGATCGCCGACTTCTACGACGAGGAAGTAGACGCGGCCGTGAGCGGCCTGCTAGCCGCGTTGGAGCCGCGGATGATTGTGTTCCTGGGCGTAATCGGTGGTGGAATGGTGGTGGCGATGTATCTGCCGATCTTCGATATGATCAACGCGGTGCAGTAGGGGAGGTGTTCCTCCGATGTAACCATATCGTTCGCACTTGTGTAACCATATCGTTCGTTTCGGTGTAATCATATCGTTCGCAGCGAGGATAGCGCGCGGCGTGGCCTGCGCGGACTGTTACACCTCGTGTGACTTGGAAACCGATTTTCCAACTTTGCAGAAATCGACTTGCCGTTAACGGCGGTCACGCGACAGCAGGACCGGGATGTCGATCATCTTGAGTTGCAGGTCTGCCGGCTCGCCAGCAACGAACCGTACGGCCACAACAGCTCTTCACAACGTGACGTTGTGCGGACTGACCGACTGGGGCGGAGTGCTCACGAAACAATGTTGCGATGCCGCTCTTAACCCGCACTCGATGGAATTGCACAGCTGTCATCGAGGTGGAAGAGCGTGTCGAGATAGACCTCAAGGACGCGCGCTAGCTTGAGTGCCAGAAGGACGGACGGGACCATCCGCCCGGCCTCGATGGCGTTATCGGACTTGCGCGTGAGTCCTGCCCGGTCCGCCATCTCTGCCTGCGTGAGGTCATGGATCGCGCGCTGCACGCGCAAGGTATTTCGTAGCGCCTCAACCGGCATCGGCCGGGTCCCGGTCGAAGTACAGGAAGAGCGCTAAGACCGTCGCCAAGCCCACAGTTGTCCGCCGGCGCTGTTGGGGCACGGCGTTCTTCGGCTGCAACAATTCGTTAGACGACGGAACCCACATCTACAGCATCTCGAGCCAGCGCACCCACGCGGCGTCGCTCGCGCCCAGATCGCGCCCATTATTGAGTCGGACCAGCAGCGCGTGCGCGGAATAACTCGCCATAGGGTACTCCGCGCGCAGGTGCATGAGGACCCAGCCTCCGTTGTCGTGAAGAAGTGGGCGCGCCAGCGCAGGGCTAACGTGCGTGCGATCCAGCAACTCCAACACGTCCTGCGTCGCGGCCACATTGGTGCCACCGAGCAATGCGCGGAGCGCTGGGACGGCCGGCGCCCAGTTCACCGGGCGCGTGGGTAGCCCCCGCAACACGGTCCGCGCGGCCTCGCGCACGGCTTCGTTGCCGTCACGCAGCGCCTCAGCGAGGGCCCACCACGTCGAATCCTGCTGCGCGAAGTTCACGAGCACCAGTGTGGCCACCATCCGATTTGGGTACGGGCCGTCCCGGCGCACTGCGTCGAGCGCGTTTCGCCGGTCAGCCGCCGCACGGTGCGCGTCCAGGAAGCCCCACAGGCGCTCAGCGTCTTCACGTGCAGCCGGCGGCCAGCTACGGATCGCGGCGGCTCGTGCCGCGGTATTGCTGGTGTACAATTGGAGCGGTCCGAGCAGGCGGCCAATCGGGAGTCGCCCAAGCGAGTCGGTCACGGGGAGGATCACCGCAGCGTACTCAGGGCGCAGCACAGTGAAGCTGTCCTTCGGCGCCGGCCGCCAATGTACCCGAGCAGAATCCTCGGGCTCGATGACTTTTATGACCAGATAGTGCCGCTCGGCCGCGCCTGGCTCAGTCGAATAGCTCAGGGAATTAACAGAGGCATCTGCGAAGTGCAGTGAGTCGCGAAGCGTGACCATGCATGCAGCATCTGCGAGCGATTGGCCACGGACTCGGTGCCGAATTGAATCCTGCAGCGCCCTGAGCGTCCACTGCTGCAGGCCCAACACCTCTACCCGGACACCTGGGGCGTCGTACGCGACTTGAGCGCCAGCGCCTTGGCCAACACCGGCGACCAGTACGCCCGTGAGCGCTGTCAGCAAGCCAACGCGGTAACAGTTTCGCTGCATCTTGACGGGCCGCCCCTTTGATCGTGTGTCGCCTAGAAGTTATGACTGCGCTGGCCCTCAGGGCAGTTGTCGCGGGTGGAGTTTTATTCATGGAGTTCCAGAGTGCGCATATATCTAAAGATATATGCGCATAAATTATGCGTCCGTCAACGACGGACCGATGAGCCTGTTCTGGCCACGCGGTGTTCGCGCGAACGCTTGACGTGAAAATCCGTCAGATGATTGGGTTGTGCTGGTCGAGGGCGTCGGCGGCCAAAGCGCAGAAGAAGTCGCAGTAATCCGCGGAGCAGCCTGCACGTACCGGGAGACGTGCACTGATCTGCAGAGGTGCCGGGCGCATCTAAAAGAATGGCGCGAAACTAGAAGCTCAGATCTCCGGCAGCTCTCGCATTGGAGTACCCCGCATCGCACGAATCGTGCGGAAGGGCATGGCCCATACGCGCTCCATGATCGCGGTATGACTGCTGCACGGCAGTTACGCCTCCGCAATCGCCGCTATCCCGCACCAGGTGCCTACGTGATTTTCAATTGGATGCTGCTGCTTGTCCCCGCATCGCTGGTGCTCGCGTACCTGGTGCACCCACCGCCATTGGTGCTGTTCGTGGCGGCTATACTCGGCATCGTCCCGCTGGCGGAATGGATACGGCGCGCGACGGAGCAGATGGCCGAGGCGCTCGGCCCCGCGATTGGCGGGTTGCTGAATGTGACCTTTGGGAATATGGCTGAGCTGCTGCTTGCCGTGTTCATCTTGTTGGAAGGCCACGCGTCAGTGGTGAAAGCGCAGATCACCGGCTCGATAATCGGCAATGGCCTGCTCGGGCTCGGGCTAGCTATTGTCGTTGGCTCTTGGGGACGTGAGCGCCAGAAGTTCAATCGCGCGAGCGCCGGACAGCTCTCGAGTCTACTCATCCTCAGCGTTGTCGCGCTCATGGTCCCGGCGCTGTTTGATTACACAGAGCGCGATATTTTCCGCTCTGCTGACGCAGGGCGATTGGACGACAAGCTCAGTCTCGGCGTTTCGGTTGTACTCATCATCGTGTACGTGGCCAACCTGGTGTACACGCTGGTAACGCATCGGGACGTATTTCGCAGCGGGCACCGCGAGGAAGAGGCCGGCGCGGAGCCCGCCGAGGCAGTGGCGGAGTCGTGGCCAATGTGGAAATCGCTTGCGGTTCTCGTGGTTGGGACCGCTCTGACAGCGTGGGAGGCGGAGCTTGTATCAGGGGCGCTTACACCGTCCGCCAGTGCGCTCGGGCTCTCCACGTTCTTCCTCGGCATCACCGTTCTAGCGGTCATCGGCAACGCCGCTGAGTATGTCGCCGCCGTTTACTTCGCGCGCAAAGACCGGATGACGCTCGTCATGAGCATCACGGTGGGCTCATCCATCCAGGTAGCTCTGCTCGTCGCACCATTGCTGGTCATCCTGTCGCACTTCATCGGGCGGCCGATGAACCTGGTGTTCACAAATCCGCTTGAGCTCATCGCCATCGCGAGCGTCGCGTTTACTGTCAACTCCATCGCGCAGGACGGGGAAACGACATGGTTCGAGGGGGTGCTGTTGCTAGCCGTATACGCGGTCTTCGTCCTGGCGTTCCTGTTCGTCGTGCGGTAGGACGCGGCTGTAAACGAGCTGGAAACAGGCTGTAAACAATTGGCGCGTGTTTCGGCGGAGTCGACCGTCGGGGAGACGGTCTCGTGCAGCGGGTGGTGTGTCCCACCGGGAGGCGGGAACAGGTACTTCGCTCTAGGATTCTCTCCGCTGCCGCTACTGCCCACGTTATTAGCAATTCGGGTACCAGCGGACGGCTGCCAGAGCTAGCGCCGTCAACAAGCTCGTTTAGAGCGAGGCTGTTAGAGTAAGGACGTCAGGACGCGGGCAAGCTCACGGGCCGGGGCGCGCGGATACGCACAAAGAAATAGGAGCCGAGTACCAGGATGGCGGCGATTGCCTGAGCGGAGAGGGTCTCGACGGTCGGGAAAATCGCGAACCAAAGGCCCATCCACTGGGGGATGATGTTGCCCAGCGCGGGTATGTTCGTGGTGGGAAGCCACTGTGCGAGCTGCATCTCCTGCGCTTGTTCGCCGACCATGACAAGCAGGACCAGGCCCAGTAACGCGCCGGTCAGCACCAGCATCTTCTTGTACGGCAGCTTGTGGTGTGCGACAAACGTCAGTACCGCGACAATTCCAGACAGGAGCAGGCCTAGCAGAACGCCGTGCAGCACCGGAGTGCCGCCGAGTTTGAGGCGGTAGTTCTGCAGGAAGAGCACGACTTCAAAGCCTTCCCGGTACAGCGAGGTGAAGCCGAGCATGCCAAGCCCCAACAGGAGCCGCGCCCTGGACGCCTCCTCGTGTGCCGCATCTCTGAGCAACTCTCGTTTTCGCTTGTTATGCAGCGAGATCCAGCCGGTCCAGTATAGTTTATGGAAGAACCAGTTCATGACCACGAGCAGCACGATGATCGCGAGCAACCCCGTGACTGCTTGCACTTGCAGGGCGGGGAAGCTCTCCGTCAGGTTGTCGATTACGCCGACGGCAACACGCCACGTGACCAGTGTAGCGAAGAACGCAATGACGGCGCCCAACGTTATCGGGCGCCGGTACGATTTGCTGGAGCCCACCATGCTGGCCGTGATAGCCGCGAGCACGAGGATGCACTCCAGCCCTTCGCGAAAGACGAGCACGCCGATATCCAACGTCGCCGCGGTCGCGCTGGTGCCAGCGGCCGTCGGATCAGGATTGCCTCCGGCGATCATAGCCACCCAAGCAAGCACGCCCACCACCCCAAGCGCGGCTGCGGACAGCGCGATGATGAAGGCAGTGCTTACGGGCGTAGCTTGACGGGGTTGTATCAGGTCGGGCGGCATAGTGCGGTGGTACTTGTGGGTGCCAGGGAGGTTCTTTGATTTGTCGCGTCGGCTGCGAGCAAGTCTATGCTACAGAACGAATGATGACAAGTTCTGTCGGGATTAAAGTCACGATTGTCACACGACGTAGCATGTCAGGTGGCCGCTGGTGAACCGGAGACCGGGATGGTGACAGTGAAGGTCGAGCCCACCCCAACCTCACTCCTCACAGTGACTGTCGCGCCCATGCCGGCGGCCAACTCGCGGCTGATCGCGAGGCCCAGGCCAGTTCCCTCGGCGCTGCGTGTGTGTCCACTCTCGACCTGCACGAACGGGTCGAAAATCGCGTCGATCTTTTCTTCCGGAATTCCGATGCCGGTGTCGGAAACGTGAATCGAGGCGGAGTCTCTCCGCGATTCACACGTGACCGTCACCACGCCGCCTGCCGCCGTGAACTTGATCGCGTTCGAGACTAGGTTGAGGAGTATCTGTTCCAGCCGCTCACGGTCCACGCGTACCGGGAGCGTACATGTAGCGGAGTTGAAGGTGTATGCCAACGCTTTCGCGGTGAGCTGTGGCAGGACGAGTGCTTCCACGCCAGCGATCACCTCGTCCAGCGCCACATCCGCGATGTCATAGCTGACCTGACCAGCGTCGATCTTGGCGAAGCTCAAGACGTCGTTCACGAGGCGTAGGAGGCGCTCCTGACTTTTGCGGATTCGTGTGAGATCCTGGAGCTGCTGCTCAGTCACCGGGCCTCGTAATCCGAGCTCCATCAGCTCGACGTAGCCAGCGATCGCGTTGAGCGGAGTTCGCAGCTCGTGGCTCATGGTGGCGAGGAAATCGCTGCGCGCTCTGTTCGCGAATTCCGCTGCTTCACGTGCGACACGCTCGGCCTCGTACGCGCGCGCGTTGTCGATTGCCAATCCAGCTCGTCGTCCCAGCTCACTCGCGATACCGAGGTCGTGTTGGTCGAAGGGCGTCCGACGGCCGGGACCGTGGAGAACAAGAGTTATCGCGCCCAGTGTGCGCCCGCGTGCGGTGAGCGGCACGATCATGCCTGAATACATACCGATGCGCTGGAGCCGCTCGAGATGATCGGTGTTGTGCGCGATCGCAGGCAGCGCCGCGGCGTCAAATGCTCGCTCCGGAAGCAGCTGCGGAAGGCCGGTCCTGATCGCGCGTGGATGCCCCGACGTGGCGTCCGCCAGTAACGGATATTTGCGCTCAGTATCGATGACGAGTTCCGCGATTTCGGGTGTCCGGCTTTCAGTCGCGACATGCTCGAACGAACCGTCGTCGTTGACCAACGTGATCATGCATCCGTCCGCGAGCCCCTCGATCGCCAGCTGTGCTA
>JBBSHV010000096.1:0-9198 GCA_038232435.1 Gemmatimonadales bacterium
CCATTGCTCTCGCTCACCGTGCTGGAACCAACCATCGGGTCCGAGGACGCGACCGAGAACCCGGTCGGCGGGGACACGGCGTTTTCAAGGCCGATCTCGCCCGGCTTGTTGGTGTTGAACGGGACCGACGCCGCAAGCGCTTCGGTGCCCGCGACCTTCTGAGCGAGCGTGTCACCCTCTGGAGCCGGTGACGGGTGAGAGGGGCCGCTCGCGGTATTGCGTGAGGCAGCTTTGGCGGCCGCCTTATCCGACTTCGGGGGGCTGGTATTGCGAGCCGCGGACGACGAGGATTCCGAGGATTCCGAGGATTCCGGCACTTTCTTTTTAGCCATGATGGACGCGTGAGAAGAGGGCGTGTTCCCGCTAACGGGCATGCCGACACCGCATTTGCGGGGCGGCAACAGCACTTGAGCTTTGCGCCGCATGCACAAATCGCGCTAGCACAATCCGTCGGCTTAGAAGAAAGACGACTACCTCAGGTTAGTTCCCCCGAGCTTGCCAGGTCGAGCTACTCGGCAAGCTCAACAGTCATTTGGCCGGACTGATTCGCTGGCCCTTGGGTTGATGCGTCCCATTGACTTGGCGTCGTCGGGCACGTACTCGGCGACTTACTGGCCGC
Source organism: Gemmatimonadales bacterium (assembly GCA_038232435.1). Classification (GTDB taxonomy): domain Bacteria; phylum Gemmatimonadota; class Gemmatimonadetes; order Gemmatimonadales; family Gemmatimonadaceae; genus Fen-1247. The sequence goes on from JBBSHV010000096.1 coordinate 620, forward strand.
GCTCGTGAAGCATCAGGTCAACAACTAACGGCCGGTGGTCTGACGCTTCCGTAACGGGCGCTGACGCAGACCGCACACGAATGTCGCTGGATACAAGCACGTAATCAATCCGCTTCGTCGGCTTGTCCGCAGGATAGGTGAACCCTGGGCCGGCAGATGCAGGCCACGCATCATGCAGCCGTTGAAAGAGCGGCTGCAGCTCGGGCGCCTCTGGTTGCGCATTCATATCGCCGAACACAACTGTTGACGTAGGAGATTCGCCAATGTACGCGAGCATCTCCTTCACCTGCTGCTGCCGCACGTGAGGGTCCGAACGGTAGTCGAGGTGCGTATTGAAGACACGAACCACGGTGCCGCGCACATCTACCTGCGCGTCAAGAAGACCCGGCATTGGCGTGGGCACAGGGTTCTGCTCCTGCGTCGACAGGCGCGTGAGCGTGTCATTCCTCCACTCGACTATTGGATAGCGACTCAATAGCGCAACGCCGAACTCGCGCGGTCGTGTTGCGGAGTCCGAACCCGCTACCTGGTATATGCGCGCGAAGCGCACATTCATGTGCAGTCGCTCACCGAGCGTGGTCGCCTGGTCCACGAAGCCGCTCCTCTCCGCCCAGCGCACGTCGACTTCCTGCAGCGCGACAATATCGGGCACGAATGAACGGATAAGTTCCGCGGTTCGATCCAGATCACCATTGCCAGAGCGGATGTTGTACGTCATCACCCGCAACGACACTCCCGAACTGGCGCTGGGCGCGGCGAGATGCGCGCACGTTGAGGTAACCGCCAGGAACGCGAGGGTCGCTCCAGCGCGCAGGAAAATTCGAGTGCTCACAAGTCATTGGGGTAGGTGTGAATTGCTTCAGTTGTACACACTCACGGTTGCGACCGCAGATCTGTGGGCGACGAACGATCAGTCAGTGAAGACGTCATGGACGCGCCGGTCAGGATCGCGTTCAACGCAACGTTCATGTAGTAATTGGAGCGGCCAACCCTGTGCTTCAGCAGAAACCCTCCGTCCACCAGCGCCTCCAGGTACTTGGTCGCGGTGAGCCGCGAGACGCCGAGGTCATCCTCGACAAACTGTATCTTCGTGTAAGGGTGCGTGAAGAGGTTGTTGATCAGGTCCTGGTTGTAGAATCGGTATCCGGCGCGTATGCGATGCTTGTAGTCCATCAGCGCGCCCTTGATCGCGCCGATCGTCACGATCGCTTCCCGCGCGGTCTGCTCCACCGCGGTCAACATGTAGACCACCCACTCCTCCCAGGCTCCGTCGTCGCGCACAGCCTGCAGTAGCCGGTAGTAGTCATCCTTGGTCCGCATGATCTGACGACTGAGGTACAGCACGGGAATCTCCAGCAGTTCCTCCTTCACGAGGTACAGCACGTTCACGATCCGCCCAGTGCGCCCGTTACCGTCGTAGAACGGATGGATGCTCTCGAACTGGTAGTGGATCAACGCCATCTTGATGAGTGGATCGACGTCCAACTTTCCGTCATCGTTGATGAACCGCTCCAACTCGCCCATCAAGCCAGGGACGAGGTCCGGCCCCGGCGGCGTGTACACAGTTCGTCCCGCATTGTCCTTCAATGTCGTCCCAGGCACTCGGCGAAAGCCTGCATCGTTGCGCTCCAGCTCCGCCTGGATCAGGAGAATGTGGTTGTTGGTGAGCAGGCCTGTATCAAGCACTGCGTTGAACCCCACCCCCAGCGCCTGTCGGTAGCGAAGCACCTCCTTTGCGGCCGGCCTACCGGGCTGCTCCGGAAAGGCAGCCTCCCGGAACAGCTCGTCGTGGGTTGTGACGATGTTCTCGATGGCCGAACTGTCCTTGGCTTCCTGCATCCCCAGCGTGTTGATCAGGATTCCCTGCTGCGGGATCGATGCGGCCACACCCTTAAGCTCCGCGAGTTGGCGACTGGCGCCGGCGAGCCGCTTCAGCATTGTGGGCGATTCGAATCTTTTTGGATCGAGCTGATGCAGAGGGAGGGGGATGGGGACGGGTATTATGCGGCTCACTTATGCACGTCCGGTGCTATATGTATAGACAATGATCGAAATCTATACATTTATGGGTAACGTATATAGTTATCCACTAAATTTGTTCACGTCCTGGATAGCTGAGACTCGGCCAGCACTTCTCCAGCCGCCTCGGTGAGCGCCGCTGCCGAAACGAACGCCAAGCAAGAAGCGTGAAGCTCCAGCGCGACTTCGATGAGCGGCAATCCAGTGGCATGAGCTTGAGCGAAGCGCCGAGCGATCAGTGCAAAATTCCTTCTACGGAAACGGTTCGAGGATCCGTAACACCGGACGACCGCCTACGTCCTGGAGCGGGAGGTAGATACGATGTGTACGTGTGTCGAGTCCCACAGTATGCGCATGCGGTGCCCGGTACTCGCCCGCCGGTTTTAGCGTTGTCCCGTCAGCCCAGAATGCAGCTAGGAGGCCACTCTCCGACGCTACGTAGAGGCGCCGCCACGCTGGGTCCCACGTAAGCACGTCAGGAGTGTCACCCACGGTATGGGCCGCGATGACTCTCATCGTAGTCATGTCGATAACGGTCAGCTTGGCGTTGTCCTCGCTCGACATGAAGAGGAGCCGCCCGGGCTGATCCATCGTGAACCCGTGCGCATGCTTTGACCCGGGCAGGGGGTACCGCTGAACGATCTTCTCACTGACCGGATCAATCGCAATGAGTGCGTTCGTCGTCTGCTCCGCGACGAGTATGCAATGCGAAACGGAGTCGTAATGCGTGTTGCCCGCCTCGCCACCGAGCGGGATTGTTGACCGTTTTCGACCCGTGAGCGCGTCAATCACGACGTCGGCGCGCCCAGACTCATCAGACACAAAGAGCTTGCCGGCGTCCGGCGCATAGGCAATTCCGTCCGGGAATTCAATCCCACCGGTACGTCCGACGACTCCAAGCGTTCGATCATCAATCGTCACGAGCTCGTGAGCACCGGCCGCCGATACGAACGTCCTGTGGAGCGAGGGAACGCTAAGAACACCCGTTGCACGCGGTAGGCCCGGAATGACGCCGACGAGTGTCGCGCTACTCGTCGAGAACACGAGCGTCTCGCCCGCGTTCATGTGGTTGATCCAGAGCCGGCCGGTCGTCGCGTCGAAGCTCTGGTAGTCAAAACGGCTCGGGGCCCGGGGAGCGGTACCTCCTTGACAACTCGCATCAGAGAGCTGACTGGAGCGTGCGTTGGCGGGATGACGCGATGGTATCCCGGAGGGCTGAGCGACGATGGAGTGGCGGCACAGGCAAGTGGCGCAGTTGAGCCCGTCACTGCTACGCCAGGTTGGAGGCTCCGGGCGGCTACAGCCGCGAAGAGACCGATGACCGCGTAGACTGAGATGGATCTGATCATGAGTGTCTCAACGCCGCGTCACCCGCTCCCATCGCTGGCTCAGGCTCGATGGGTGCGGGACGAAACCATGCACTCGGTCACTCACCGCCCACACGCGTCGCGTCGCCGCGAGCGGGATAACGATGTACTCCTCGTCCACGAGAACGTGCTCGGCATCGGCAGCGCTCCGCTCCACCACTTCCCGCGTGCGCCCCTCACGACAGGCGTCCACGAAACCGTCGAGCGACGGACCGGGTGCGAAGAGACGGGCATAGCCGGACGGATGTAGCCGCGGTCCCGAGTAGAAGAGCAATTGGGTCAGGAAGCAGGGATTCGCGTCGTTCTGCCCGCCGGCTTCGGCCCACAGGTCTCCTTCCCCGGACCTGATCCGTGCCTGGTAGGCAGCGTCATCCGGCACCTGAACGATGTGTAGTTCAATTCCGATCTCGCGCAGCGCACTCTGCATTAGCTCGGGCATGGGCCGATGTATGTATGGATTCGGGAAGCCCACCACCAGCGTGAGCTCGAGCCGCCGTCCACGCCGCGAGCGAACGCCATCGGCACCGACACGCCAGCCGGCCGAGTCGAGGATCGCACGCGCTGCGGCCGGATCGTGGTCCACGCCGCGGATGCGTGACGCAAACGCGCCGAGCGCCGCGGCGGGAACGACCGTAGGGGTTGGATCTGCGGCTCCCGACCAGACGTCACGAGCGATGCGCACGCGGTCGACCGCGGCCGCGATGGCGTGGCGCACCGCGCGCTCGCCGCCCAGATCGTACGGCGCGCGACCGTGAACGGTAACATCGAGTGCCTCATAGCCGCTCACAGGTGAGCGAACGACTCGTGGGTCGCTCACCTCACGCGGAAACTCCTCGACCACATCTGACTCGCCCGCACGGAGTGACAGCACACGGGTGGCCGGATCCGGCACGAACCGGAAGCTGATCCCGCCAAGCAGCGCGCGGCCGCCCCAGTAGCCGGCGAACCGCGCGACGGTGATATGCTCGGCGGGGCGGTAGTCGACGAACCGGAACGGCCCTGTCCCGACTGGATGCTGCGTCGGGTCGCTGCCCGGTGCCATGATGCTGTAAACGGGATGTGTGAGTTGCTCGGGGAGGCGGCGGTTGGGAAAAACAGGTGTGATGTCTACCGTGGAGTCGTCCACCACGCGCGTCGACCCTGGCGCGATGCCGGTCGAACCAGCACCACGGTGTGCCATGCGTTCCATTGTCCAGCGCACTGCCTCCGCGGTGAACGGTGAACCGTTGTGAAAGCGCACCCCGCTTCTCAGGTGGAACCGCCACCTGTTCGGCGGCAGTAGCTCCCAACGCGTTGCGAGCAGTGGCTCCGGCCGGTAGTCCGCGGAGAGCCGGACGAGCGGCTCATAGATAGTAGTATTTAGTGGGTAGAGACCTAGCTCCGACTCACCACCGAGGCCGTACCCGTCGCCCGGCGCAGCGACCACCAACTGCTGCCGATTGTTCGTTGCGGGCTTTGATGAGCCGCTGTTGCAGGCGGCAAGCAGCAACAGCAATGAGGCACGTTCGATTCGGTTCAAGAACCCACCCCCACCCCCACCCCATTCAGGTATGATGCCTCCGCTGGATCCAGCGCGTCGCGGAGACCGTCACCCACGAGATTGAAACCCAACACCGCGACGCTGATGACGATACCTGGATACAGCATGAGTTGCGGCGCGGTGAAGAAGAAGTTGCGGCCGTCGTTGAGCATGGCGCCCCACTCCGGTGTTGGAGGCTGCGCGCCGAGGCCGAGGAAGCTCAGCCCCGAGATGGCCAGTACCAGCTCTCCCAGTTCGAGCGAAGCCAGCACCGCCACGGCGGGGAGGATGCTCGGCAGAATGTGATGGAGTATAATGCGGCGATCTGTCGCGCCGAGCGCACGTGCGGCGTCCACGAACCCGCGCTCACGGAGCCCCAGCACCAGGCCGCGCACGACGCGGGCGTACCCGACCCACCAGATGCTCGAGAGACCAACCATCAAACTTCCGATCCCCGGCCCGAGCGACCCGATAATAGCGAGCCCGAGGAGAAGACTCGGCACACTGAGAATCGTGTCCACGAGACGCATGAGTACATCGTCGAGCACTCCGCCGACGTAGCCCGCGGCGACACCGACAACCACGCCCGCCGACATGATGAGAAGCGTCGCGACCAGCACGATCCCGAGCGACCAGCGTGCGCCGAAAATGAGTCGGCTCAAGACGTCGCGTCCCAGATTGTCGGCGCCGAGCCAGTGGCTCGCGCTCGCACCGGCGAATCCACTCGCAGGGTCGACGAGCGTGGGATCGTGAGGAGCGAGCCACGGGGCGAGGAGCGCGACGGCCGCCAACGTAGCGACGATGGCGAGCCCGATCACTGACGAGCGGCGCGCGAGCAGGCGGCCGGTCATCTACGGCTCGACATCGGCGACCCGAAGCGCACGCGCGGATCCAGCATGCGATACGACAGGTCGACAACGATGTTGATGAAGATGAAAACAGTCGCTATGTACAGTACGAAGCCCTGGATCGCTGGATAGTCGCGGTCGTAGATGGACTCCACCATCCAGCGCCCGATCCCGGGCCATGCGAACACCGTCTCGACGATCACAGCTTCGCCGAGCAGCCGGCCGAAGCGCAGAGCGCTGACGGTTACAACGGGATTGAGCGCGTTCCGCAGAGCGTGGCGCGTCAGCACTCGTAACCCGGACAACCCCTTAGCTCGCGCCGTTCGCACGTAGTCGGCACCGAGCTCATCGAGCAAGTTCGCGCGCAGCAAACGCGTCACACCGGCGGCGCTCCCCAGGCCGAGAGTGAGGGCCGGGAGGATCAGATGGCTTGGGCCACCGACGCCCGAGACAGGTAGGACGCCGAGCGTGACGGCGAACAGCAGGATCAACACGTATCCGAGCCAGTAGCTCGGTATTGACACGCCGACGAGTGCAATGATGCGTGCGCAGTGGTCGAAGGCTGTGTCCCGCGTGGCTGCCGATATGACGGCGAGCGGCACAGCGATGGCGAGACCAACGACGAGGGCCGCGACCGCAAGCGCCAGCGTGGCCGGCAACCGCGCCCGTAGCTCACTGAGAACTGGCTGGCCGGTGCGGTAAGACTCGCCGAAGTCGCCGCGCGTCGCGGCCCACAGCCATCCGGCATACCGCTCCGGGAACGGACGATCAAGCCCGAGGTGATGCCGGAGTTGCTGTACCTCCGCATCGGACGGAGGATCGCCCGTGCGACGCAGGAGCATGATCTGCGCGGGGTCCCCCGGCGCGAGCGCCCCGAGCGAGAACGAGAGAAGGGAGATGAGTAGCCAGACGACCACGGCACCAGCAAATCGGCGCGCGAGCCACTGTGAGGGACTCATCGCAATGCGCTCATCGCAATGCGCTCATCGCGAGGCGATCATGGAGCCAGCCATACCGCGCTCCAGTCCTGATGGAGCCGCGACGGGTGGGGTACAAAACCGCGCACCCGCTCACTGACAGCGTACATTCGAGACACGCCGGCTAGCGGCACGGCGCCAACCTCAACGTCCACGAGCTGGTGCATCGCCACGGCCGCGGCACGCCGCGCGTCGTCGTCCGTAGTCGCTGCGAGTGCGTGCTCGACGAGGGTATCGAAGCGCGGACTGGCGTGCGTAAAACGCGCACTTCGTGTGCTGGACTTCGAGTACCAGCGGAGTGCGAGGAGGAACGCTGGGTTGGCGTCGTTCTGATTCGGCAGCTCGAGGTCGAGATCGAAGGCGCCACTGTTCAGCCGGCTCTCAAAAGCCGCGGCGTCGAGCTGCTCGACGGCGACGGTGATGCCGACGCGGGCGAGCTGGGCCTGCACGTACTCGATAGTGGCACGGTCGATGGAGCCAGTCTGGGCAATGAGTGTCAGCGACCGATGACGACCGTGTAACGCACGTATTGCCGCACCCGGATCATAGGATATTCCCTGTACCAGTCGCGCGTAGACGCCGAGGACGGTCGGAGGATTCACTGTGGCTACAAGTGCGGCGCGCTCCCGCCCGAGTACACTCTCCACGAATGTGCGGCGGTCGATGGCCATCGCGACAGCGCGACGAACGGTCACGTCGCGCATCTGATCGTACGGTGCCGCTCCGTTGAGATTCATGTACATGACGATCACGGCGCCCGGAGGAGCAGTGACGATACGCAGTCCGGGCACGCGGCTCAGGGCAGTTGCGTTCGAGCGGTTGACGTCGATGATTGCGTCAACGTCGTGGGAGCGGAGGGCGAGAGTCCGTGTGGTCTCGTCGGGGATGAAGCGAAAGATCAGCGTGTCAATTCTGGCACGCGCGCCCCAATACCTGTCGTTGCGAACGACCGTCAGGTGGTCGTGCGCGACGTAATCTGCCACCCGAAACGGACCGGTACACACGGGCCGGCGTGTCGGATCGCTCCCAGGTTCGAAGACGCCGTAGGTCGGATGGACCAGCTGGTCGACCAGCCGCCGGTTCAAGCGCGCCGGGCGCACTTCGAGAGTCGTGTCGTCGATAACGCGGACGGAGGAGTCCGAGAGAAAGCTGTAGTCTGTGTGCGTACGCGCGGCCTGCGCCAGCGTGTACGCTACCGCGCGCGCATCGAGAGGCGTACCGTCAGAGAAAGTGACGCCGCGGCGGAGGACGAATCGCATCACGTCAGGCCCGCGCGGCTCCCATCGGGCGGCGAGGGCGGGCGCGACTGTAAAGTCACTCCTGAGCCGCACGAGCGACTCGCAGATACCGGCATTGAGCGGATAACGGCCGAAACGTTCGCGATTGAGCGCGAGGGGGAACTCGTCCGCGCCGTATCCGACCACAAGCGTGTGCCGTTCGGTGCCGACCCTCCCTCCCTGATCGCCGCAGGCAAGCAGCGCGAGCAGAAGAAGGACTACGAAAACACGCATGCGAGAATATGCTGGTGACCAACGCCCGGTCGGAAGAGACACTGCGTTCGCCGGCCGCTACGGTCCGAGCCGGCGGCGCAGGCTGGGCGCCTGCGCCCATCCGTGCAGTGACCGCTGCCCGCGGTTGCCGTGGAATGGTCGGCGTGGTAAGCTCACAGAGTGGTCATACGGTGTAATGGGGCGTGTTGTCACGCGGTAGCAAAGACACGGAGTCCGCATGATTGAGCGGCGCGTGATCATCGTTCACGGAATCGTTCAGGGCGTTGGATTCCGCCCTCATGTGTACCGTTTAGCGACGATGCACGGTCTCGACGGCTCCGTCTGCAACGAGCACGAAG
>JBBSHV010000097.1:0-9106 GCA_038232435.1 Gemmatimonadales bacterium
CCCTTGTGCCGTCCGCCCAGCAGCAGGATTGTCGGACGTGTCATCCCCGCGACGGCAACGCTCGTTGAATCCACATTGGTTGCCTTGGAGTCGTTGATCCACTGAACTCCATCCCACTCGCCGACAACCTCTAGCCGGTGTGGCATTGCGTGAAAGGAGCGGAGCGCCGCGGCGATCTGGAACCGCGCATCGCCGGTGCGGTACTCCGGTGCGGCGGACATCACCGCGAGAATCGCGGCGAGCGCATTGGCCACGTTGTGATCGCCGAGCAGCGCGAGATCGGTACGCGGCAAAATCTTCTCGTCCATCACGCGGAGAACGTCCGCGCCTCGGTCGTACCACGCATCAGCCCGCGTCGTGGTGCTGAAGTGCAAATGCTCGCCGGCCACGCCGCGCGCCATGTCCAGGGAGCGCGGATCGTCCGCGTTCAACACCCAGCGCGACTCGGGCGTCGCGTTCCGGAACAGTAGCGCCTTGTCGGTGAAGTACTCGTCCACACTCGGGTAACGATCCAGGTGGTCGGCGCTCAGGTTGGTGAGCACCCCGATCGCTGGCGCGACGCTCGGGCTATCGTGCAGTTGAAAGGATGACAACTCCAACGCAATCCAGTCCGGAAGCTCGCTTGCGAGCAGAACTTCGCTGAGCGGCGTCCCGATATTTCCGGCGTCCGGAGCGTTGGCGCCGAGCGCGCGGAGGATGTGGCCGATGAGCGCCGTGGTGGTTGTCTTTCCGTTGGTTCCCGTGATCGCGATGTAGTGAAGGTCGGGCACCGCGCGCAACGCCAGCTCTATCTCACTGATCACCTCGACACCCGCGCTCGCCGCGGTGGCGACAGGCGGCGCGGCGGGAGAAATCCCGGGACTGGCGACCACGAGTGACGCGCCCGCGACGCGTGCGAGGTCGTGACCGCCGAGCTGCACGGAGACGCCGGCGCTCTCGAGTGCGAGTGCGCGTTCGTGCAGGAGCTCCGAATCGCCCCCATCCGAGGCATACACCGCGTACCCGCGCGACCGCAGCAGACCGGCGGCTGAAGCTCCGCTCTTGCCAAGTCCGAGAACGGCGATCTCGGCCGCGTCGCGTGGGGGGAGTGTGTGCTTCACGCTCAGCGCAGCTTCAGTGTACTGAGCCCGAGAAAGGCACACAGAATACCGATGATCCAGAAACGGACCACGACCTGCGACTCCGACCACCCTTTCATCTCGAAATGGTGATGCAGCGGGGCACGCAGAAAGACCCGGTGCTCCTTGGCGTACTCCGGTCCGTGTCGCCATTTTCGGAACTTGAATACGTACCGCTGCAGAATGACCGACACCATCTCGGCCGCGAAAAGCCCGCCGATGAAGAGCAGTAGAAATTCCGACTTCAACATCACGGCAATCGCGCCGACCGCGCCGCCCAGCGCGAGCGATCCGGTGTCACCCATGAAGACCTGCGCCGGGTACGTGTTGAACCAGAGAAACCCAATACATGCGCCCATGATCGAGGCGCAGAAAATGGTGAGCTCGCCCGCACCGCTCATAAAAAACAGTCCAAGATACCGGCTCGCATCCACTCGGCCGATAACGTAAGCGAACAGCGCCAGCGTCACAGTCGCGATAGCGACAAGGCCGGCTGCCAACCCGTCAAGACCGTCGGTCATGTTCACCGCGTTGCTTGTTCCCGTCGTGACAAATGTGACGAACAGAACGTATGCCCAGGCGAACGCCGGCGCTACTGGTGTAATCAGCACGTACTTGTAGAACGGCAGCGTGGTGGACGCGCCAGGCAAATTTGAAAGTGGATAATGCCACATGTAAAGTCCGAGGGCAAAGCCGAGCGTGACCTGGCCAACGAGTTTGTAGCCCTCGATCAATCCGCGGTTTTCTTCGCCGCGTGCTTTCTGGCGCAGCTTTAGATAGTCGTCTAGAAAGCCTATGACCCCCATCCACAGCATGACGACGATGCCGACCCACACATACTGGTTATCCAGCCGCGCCCACAGCAACGTTGGGATCAGCGTGGCGGCAAGGATGATGAGACCACCCATGGTGGGCGTACGCCCCTTGCCGGCGTGCGAGTCCGGAGTTCCGGCGCGCACAACCTGGTTCATCCTGTTGAGCCGAAGGTGTCTGATAACCACCGGGCCAACCAGAAAGGACAGCAGCAGCGCCGTCACCGCGGCCCCTGCGGCACGGAAGCTGATGTACTGAAATATTCGGAGGAAGCCGAGCGACGGTGCGAAAGGGACGAGCAGATATGTCAACACGCTTAGGCGGCCCAACTCGAGATTAGGGGGAGAATACGTTCCAGCTTCACGCCACGAGACGCTTTGAGGAGGATCGTCGGTTCGGCGACGAGCCGCGGAGCGAGAACCGCCCACAGCTCGTCCACATCCGGCGCCGTAATGACACGGGCATCCATCGGTGCGAGTCGCGCAAGCGAATCCGCAAAGTCGCCGATACCAGCGACGATGTGCGCGGGCGAGGCGAGCGCGGCTCGCGCCACATCATCGTGGCAACGGTCCGAGTCGGGGCCAAGCTCGCGCATGGTGCCGAGCACCGCGACCCGCTGGTCACCGGGCGCGGCTGCGAGCATGTCGAGCGCGGCGAGCGCGGAGCCTGGGTTGGAGTTGTATGCATCGTTGATCACCAGCGCTCGCCCCACCCTTTCCCAACTTGCGCGCATCGGCGGTGGCGTGAGGCGCTCGACACCGAGCGCGGCGTCGGCTGTGCTCACACCGAGCTCACGGCTCGCCGCTAGCGCGAGCATGAGGTTGCGCAGATTGTGCACACCGCGTAGGGGCGAGTGAACGGACACGGCGTCCACAATGGCTGTCCCGGACCCATCCGCGCCGATGGACCACGATTCCGCGTGCATGTCGCCGCTTTCTAACCCTGCAACGATGACCTTCTGAGATCGCGAAGCAGTGTCCGCGAGTTCCGGGTGGGTGGCTGGAATGATCGCGACCGCACCACCGTCGAACACCGCGGATTCTTCAGCGAGCACTCCGGCCAGATCACCAAGGCCTTCTAGATGTTCTTCAGCGATCGACGTGACCACGGCAATGTCTGGTCGTGCTATCTCACGCAGCAGCGCGATCTCACCCGGGAGGCTGGTCCCGAGCTCGACCACCGCGACGTCCGCCGCATCGGTAATCGCGAGCAGCGTGAGCGGTACCCCAACCCGGTTGTTCAGGTTGCCGCGCGTGGCGTGAACGGTGTAGCACGATCCCAGCGCCGCGCTGAGCAACTCCTTGGTGCTCGTCTTTCCGTTGCTACCAGCGATTCCGATAAGCGGCTTGCCCCACGCGACCCTTTGATACCTCGCAAGCTGGCCAAGGGCAACGAGAGTGTCCTTGACCACATACACCGGAACGTTGAGCGCGCCAAGGCGTGGCGCGCGGCTGGCGACCAGCGCCGTAGCACCGGCCGCGACTGCCTGATCCAGGAAGTCGTGAGCATCGAACCGTTCGCCCGAGAGCGCAACGAAACAGTCGCCCGGTTCAATCACGCGCGTGTCGGTCGAGATCCTCTCAAACACGGTTGTACCGCGCGGGGGCGGCGTTATGCAGCAGTCGCTGAGAGCATCAGCGATCCGGTCCAGCGTCCAGAACGCGGGCATCAGTACGACCGCGCCAGCAAAATCTCACTCACAACTTCTTTCTCATCGAATGGATGTTTCTCCGTTCCAATTACCTGGTACGTCTCGTGACCTTTCCCGGCAAGCAGGACGACGTCGTTCGGGTTCGCTATCTCAATCGCACGCGCAATAGCGGCGCGGCGATCGCGGATTCGCTCATGCCGCGCCATCATTCCGCGTTCGATGTCATCAATAATCTGCTCGGCGTTTTCTGTGCGCGGATTGTCGCTTGTAACGACGACAATGTCGGCGCCCGACTCCGCCACGCTGCCCATCAACGGGCGCTTGCCAGCGTCGCGGTCGCCGCCAGCGCCGAAGACAAGTATCAGCCGACCGGCAACGAACGGACGCAACGCGGCCAACGACCGCTCGAGAGCATCCGGTGTGTGCGCGTAATCGCGCAGCACCGCCGGCTCGGTAGATATTACCTCGAGCCGGCCGGGAACCTGCGGAAGGGCGCACAGCGCAGCGGCAACGCGATCCAGTGGATGCCCGGTCGCAAGCGCCGCGGCTGCGGCCGCGAGAGCGTTCGCGACATTGAAATCGCCGAGGAGAGGGAGCCGCACGTGCGCACGTTCTCCCTCGAAGGTGAGCGACCAGCTACTCCCCGCCGGATCGAACGATATGTCATATGCGCACACGTCCCCTGCCGTCATTCCGAAGGTGAGTACGCGAGGCGCAGCGGGGAGCGCGCGCCACTCCTGCTGCTCCGCGTTGACCACGGCCGCGCCGTCCGCGGCGAGATAGTCAACGAGCAACGCCTTTGCGCCGAAGTACTGCTCCATGGACCCGTGGTAATCCAGATGGTCGCGGGTGAGGTTGGTGAATACGCCGGCGTCGAACGTGATCCCGTGCACCCGATGTTGATCCAGCGCGTGGGACGAGACTTCCATCGCGACCGTTTTGACTCCGCGGTTCACCAGGTCGCGCAACACTCGATGCAACTCGTCTGGCCCTGGAGTTGTGAGCCCCAAACCTCCGGGCACGACTCTCCCCTCCCGCCCTACCAGAACACCGAGCGTTCCGATCGACGCGCATGGCTCCTCGGCGGTGTCGACGACAGCACGCAGTATGTTGACCGTCGTCGTCTTTCCGTTGGTGCCTGTGACGCCCAGGAAGCTGAGGGACCGGGCGGGAAAGCCATATCGCTGGGCAGCCGCCTCGGCGATCGCGATACGCTTGGCCGCCACTGCCGGATCGTGATTGGCCGCGGTCATTGCGGCACCCCGATTCTAACCACACGCCCGGGTCCGAGCGCGGTACCCGCCGCGGGTACCGGGCCCGGAGGTCCACCCGGCACGAGTTGCACACGGAACCCCGCTGCATGCAGCGCACGCACCGCACCGCGGAGTGGCAGCCCTTCGACGTTCGGCACAGCGCGAAGCGACGACGCCGGCGGCGCGACGCGCGACACGGCCGGCAGCTTCACGACAAAGACTTCGCCGGTCCTGGGATCCGGGTCGACAGACGCGAGTGGAGGAAGCGGACGCATAGCTCGCTTGCCGGAATCGGTCGCGGCGAGGCTATCCAGGTGTTTGTTGGCCGCGACAACGGCGGCTGCCGTAGCGGAATCGGCGGCGCGGCGCTTCCTGCCGGCCGCTCGCCCCGCCGCGGACGTGTCCGGGCGGGGCGCATGAACCGAAGTGGCAAGCTCATCCAGGTTGAGCGCCGCATTGCGCGCCGCCAGCGCCGCGCGCAGTACCACATTTGTGACAGAGCCCGCCACAATCCCGCCGTAGTACCCGTCCTGCGGATCATCCAGCTTGACAAGCACTACAAACTGCGGCTTGTCGTCCGGAAACAGGCCCACGAAGGACGCAGTGTACTTGCCCGACTCGTAGTGGCCGTGCACGTTGTGCCGAGCCGTACCGCTCTTTCCCGCAACATCGAGCGTTGCCAGATCTGCCTTCGTTGACGTTCCTCCAGCGACCACGTCGCGCAGCATCTGCCGCATTGTCGCCGCAACCGCCGGTGACATCACGCGCCGGACCACACGCCGGTGCGCTGAGTACTGAACCGTTCCGTCGGGTGCACGGATTTTCTTCACGATTTGGGGCGCCACCAGTTCTCCACCGTTTGCGATGGCACTGTAAGCGGCGACTATCTGAAGTGGAGTCACGGCTACTTCGTATCCCATCATCACCGACGCGGCAGACTGCTTGGACCATCTCCCGGGTTCGCGAAGCGTTCCCGGCGACTCGGCCGGAAGCAAGACCGCGGTTGGTGCGCCGAAGCCCACGTCGCGCAGAAGCTCAAACTTCTCACGCGGTGAAAGCCTCTCCGCGAAGCGCACGATACCAACATTGCTCGAGTGCTTTATCACGTCGGACAGCGACATAACGGCGGCGTGCTCCTCGGCGTCGTTGATCGTGCGTCCTTCGGTAGTGTAGTGACCGCCGTAGGTGTTGATGGTCTCCTCGGGCCGCGCCTTCCCGAGCGCGATCAACCGGGCCGCAACGAACGGCTTGACCGTCGAGCCTGGCTCGTATGGCTCAGTGACCGCCGTGTTCGCTGCAGCAGCAGAATCAGATCGGTCACTGGCCATCGCGAGCACCTCGCCCGTGTACGGGTTCATGACAACGATGTCGCCGCCCGAGGCATGCAGGCTGTCCACGGCCGCGGCCAACGCACGGTCGCAAATATCCTGCAGTCCCCGATTGATTGTGAGGGTGACGGAGCTGCCAGGCAGCGCCTCCGCTGACCCGGTCGGCGCGGCCAGCGACCTGCCGCTCTTATCACGCGCTACCCGCACCGCGGCCGTGTCGCCTCGCAGGAGTGAATCAAGTGCCAGCTCGATCCCGTCCAGCGCATTCCCCTCGGGACCGACGCGGCCAACGATGCGCCTGATGCCGCCGGAGTTTGCATACACACGTTCCATAACAGGCTTGGCGTAAACGCCGTGCTGACGGGCCACGGCGGCGATTGCGGTTGGGAGGAAAAAGCCTTTCACATCCACCCACTTCCGAGTCGTGTCTGTAGCCATTCTGATCCAACGCGGGTCGATTCCGGCGCGGCGCATGGCGCGGGCCAGAGCCACTCGGTCCTGTACCTCGCGAGGCGCGACGCTTACCCGCACAAGCTCCCTGCTCTCAACCAGTGTTTCTCCACTTGCGTCCTCAATGGCTCCGCGCGGTGCCGGGAGGCCCGACGACGCAAAGTGCTGCCGCCGGCCCACGCCGGCCCAGTAGCGCCCGCGGTACAGCTGCTCGTAGCCTGCCTTGGCAATCAAGGCGAAGGCGAACAGTATCAGCGAGCCGTGCACGATCGCGATGCGGTTGGGATAACGCAGAGGCAATGTTCTAACGAATGTTCTAGCGGTGAATGATTCGGACTTGCCGGTCATCCGGCACAATCATGCCCAACTTTTCCGCGGCCGGCGCGATCTGCGGGCGCCCCGACCCGTCTCGGATTGCTCCGGCGAGCCGAGCGCGCGCGGCCTCGAGCTGCACCACTCTTCTATCTAACTCACCCAGGTGCCTGGCCTGCGTGATCCCATAGCTTCGGCGCCAGATCACCGCGAAGGCGACGATCAGGAAGCCAGCGAGTAACGCGGCAACCACCGACCGCCCGCGCCGCCGTTGAGTGCGGCGCTTCCGCGGCGCTTGTTCCGTCAGCCGTTCTTGCGCCACACCCGCATCCGCGCACTTCTGGACCGAGGGTTAAGCGCAATTTCCTGCGCGCCCGCGCGCACCGCTTTGCGCGTGACAGACATCCCGCGCGCAACTCCGCCGCAGATACAGATAGGCTGGCGCGGCGGGCAGTGGCAGGCAGTGCTCCAGTCGCGCATGGCGTGCTTCACCAGCCGGTCCTCGCCCGAGTGGTACGCGATGACGACCATAACTCCGCCGACATTGAGACGATCGCGCAGCTCCGGGAGCGCTCGCTCCAGCCCGGCTAGCTCGTCGTTCACCCGAATGCGAAGCGCCTGGAACAGGCGTGCGAAGTCGCCCGGGCCGGTCGACGCGCCGAGTGCCCCGCGGATAGCGTCGACGAAGTCATCACTCACCTGGAAAGGCCTTCGCTCACGTCGTCGTGCCACCTCGCTCGCCAGCCGGCGCCCACGCGGCTCGTCGCCGTACTCGCGAAACGTCTGCTCCAGCTCTTGAAGAGTCCCCTCGTTGAGCAGATCAGCCGCGGTGCGCCCGTCGCCCGACATCCTCATGTCGAGGACGACACCCTGCCGGAACGAAAAGCCCCGTTCGTCGGCGTCCAGCTGCCAGGACGAAACTCCGAGGTCCGCGAGGACGCCGTCGAAGTGGCGGCCGTCCAACTCTCGCACCTCGCTCAGGCGAGTAAAATCCCCCCCGACGGCGGAAAACCGCCCATGCTCGCTGAACCGTTGCAGCCGGTCCGAAGCGGCCGCGAGTGCGTCCCGGTCCCGGTCCAGACCGGTGACTGTCTTTCCGTGCTCCAGAACGGCCAAAGCGTGCCCGCCGCCGCCGAGCGTGCAATCAAGGACCGAGCGGGCGTGCGATAGAGCAGCGACCACCTCGGCGACCATGACGGGCGCGTGGTAGCCGCTGTCAAACGATCGTTCAGCTATCGGGGACAAATGGGCACGGTGGGAGGCGGAGCGGCTTGCCAATATACAAAAAAACTGTCCCGGCGCATGGCCGGGACAGTTTCCGGTATTGATGATTTACGTGTTACGAACCGATTACCGGCAGAACTTCTTTACCTGCGCGTCGATCGCCGGCCGGAACTGTGGGACATAGGTCAGGTACTGCGTCGCGGCCGCCTTGTACTTATCGTCCGATGAGCCTGCCTGAAGTCCGGTCGCAGCCAGGCTCAGGTTACTCTGAGCAGTCTGGGCCAGTTGGCAGCTCTTCTGTGTGTTGGCGTCGTTGGCGGCGCTCTGCGCGATCGAGAAGGCGGCGGCGCCGGTCAGGAACTTTGCGTCCGTCGACGCCTGGATCCGATCAGACAGCTGGAGCAGCGAGATTGCGCGTTGAAAATCAGCGCGATCCTTGGAAGCGTTAGCAGCCTTGTATGCGTTGTTTCCCTGTACCAGCGCGTACTGTGAGATGATGTTCTTGTCCGCTCCCGGGAGCGTCGCCGCCCGCTGGAGCACCATTGCCACGCTGTCCGGCTGGTTGGCCTGAGCGTACGTGTCTGCCAAAAGAAGCAGTGCCTGTGGGTCGTTCGGCTTGGCCGCGACCGCACGGCGAACGATATCCGCGGCCTGTGCGCCCTGGCCTGCCTTCCGTAGGCCGGACGCGTACGCGAGCAGAAGTGTGGTGTTATTCGGGTACTTCTGCGTTCCAGCTTGGAGCGAGGCGAGAGCCTGCGGCGTCTGGTTCAACGCCTGGTAGGCCGCCGCCATACGAACGTAGTACGAGCTGTCCGCGGCAGTCGTGTCGGCTCTGATCAGCTCAGGGCCAGCCGTCACTGCGCTCTGCCAGTCGTTGGCTGCGAGATACACGAGGAAAGCGGTACGGAGCGCCTGCGGGTCGCCGGGATTGCGCGCCAGAAGCTCCTTCACGAGCGG
>JBBSHV010000098.1:0-9057 GCA_038232435.1 Gemmatimonadales bacterium
CCCGTGATTGAGCGGCGCGTGATCATCGTTCACGGAATCGTTCAGGGCGTTGGATTCCGCCCTCATGTGTACCGTTTAGCGACGATGCACGGTCTCGACGGCTCCGTCTGCAACGAGCACGAAGGAGTCCTGATTGACGTTCAGGGTAGTACCGTCGCTCTGGATGGATTCCTCTCCGCTTTGACCGCCGTGCCTCCACCGCTGGCGGTGATCTCTCACGTCCGCGTTACGCCCGCGGAAACGGCATCCTGCAGCGGCTTTCGGATCGCGGAGCGAGCCCCAGATCCATCGGATGGATCCGCGACAACCGGGAGCGCGGCACGTCTGACGCTAATTCCGCCGGACAGCGCGACGTGTGACGAGTGCCTTGCCGAGCTGTTTGACCCCGCGGACCGGCGCTTCCTCTACCCCTTCCTGAACTGTACTAATTGCGGGCCCCGCCTGACAATCGTGTGCGACTTGCCCTACGACCGCGCACGCACGACAATGGCGGGGTTCCCGATGTGCGTTGCGTGTCACGCGGAGTATACCAATCCAGCGGACCGGCGCTTCCACGCCCAGCCCACGGCGTGCGCTGAGTGTGGTCCATCCGTGCGGCTGCATTGGCCTGACCATCAGGAAACACGCGGCGCGTTAAAGGACGAGGCAGATGCCGGGGATCCAATTGCTGTTGCGGCGCAGGCGCTCTCATCTGGTCTCATCGTCGCGATCAAGGGGCTGGGTGGCTATCACATAGCGTGCGACGCGACCGACCCCACCGCCATCGAGCGACTTCGTATGAGGAAGCACCGGGAGGACAAGCCCTTCGCCGTGATGGTGCCGGACATGGAGGCCGCTGCAGCGTTCTGTGGGCTGACGATGGAAGAACGCGCGCTCCTGAACTCACGCGAGCGACCCATCGTCCTGCTCGAGAAGCGAAATGATCTCGGGCCTTCAGCCCAGAAGGCGCTGGATGTGATCGCGCCGCGGAACGGTTCCGTTGGCGTCATGCTGCCATACACACCGTTGCATCATCTACTGCTGGCGTCGGTTGCACGCCCGCTGGTCATGACCAGCGGCAACCTGACCGACGAGCCGATCACCTTTGAGGATGACGACGCACGCGACCGGCTGTTGCCGTTAGTCGACCTCTTGCTGACCCACAACCGACCCATCGCGACCCGGTGTGATGACAGCGTGATGCGAATGGTGAATCAGAGTCCGACATTCATCCGGAGATCGCGCGGCTTTGTCCCGCGGCCAATCAATGTTGCGCTGCCCTTTGCCGCGCACGTTCTGGCCGTCGGTGGCCAGCTCAAGAACACGTTCTGCCTGGCCCGTGAGTGCTCGGCGTTCCTGTCTCACCACATCGGCGACCTCGAGAACGCTGCAGCCTATCGAGCGCTCGAACAAGGGATATCACGCTACTCGGCCCTGGTCGGCGTCCGGCCGCAGATCGTCGTGCACGACCTTCACCCGGGCTACATGTCCACACAGATCGCTGAGCGGATGGCGCTCGCTGGGCGACTCGCGGTGCAGCACCATCACGCCCATATCGCGTCATGCATGGCGGAGCACGGCTTGACCGACCCAGTAATTGGAGTGGCGTTCGATGGTACGGGGCTGGGTGACGACGGTGCAATCTGGGGTGGCGAATTTCTCGTGGTCGACGCGGCAGGCTACCGGCGCGTCGCGCACCTGGGGTATGTACCTCTTCCCGGCGGTGACGCCGCGATACGCCGGCCGTTACGGATGGCGTTGTCGCATCTCTGGGCGGCATTTGGGCCCGGCTTGACTTCGCTTCCGCTCGCGCTACTCCGGCGCGCGGGAAGTCAGGAGTTGGATCTGGTGCAGCAGATGTTGGCGAAGGGGGTGAACTCACCTCCCACGTCCAGCGTCGGCCGGCTATTCGACGCTGTTGCATCGTTGATCGGGCTCCGGGACACGGCCAGCTTCGAAGGTCAGGCGGCGATGGAGCTGGAGGCGGCTGCCGACCCCGCGGTCACCAGGAGCTACGGGTTTGCTTACGAGTTCTCTTCCAAAAATGAGGCAAGCCCGATTTCCGTTATCGACGCCGCACCGGTAATCCACTCGATCGTGGATGATATGGCGGCGGGTCGGGGCGTGCCCGAGATCGCGGCCGCCTTCCACAACTCGCTGGTGAGAATGATCGTGGACGTGGCACAGCAAATCCGGGCAAGCACTGGAATCAACCGCGTCGCATTGAGCGGCGGCGTATTCCAGAACGTGCTCCTCGCTACACGTGCCGTGGATGCGCTGGAGACCGCCGGCTTCGACGTCTTCACGCAGCGACTCGTGCCCTGCAACGATGGTGGCCTGTCGCTTGGTCAGGCATACACAGTTGCGCTGCGGAGTGCCAGCGAACAGCTTCAACTATGCGCCGACACATTGCCGGCGCGCTCACCGGCCTCGGGCGACGTGGCCCTGCTCGTCAGGGATCACGCCGCCGGGGAGGAACAATGTGCTTAGGGATTCCCGGCCAGATCGTCCAGTTCGTGGATGCGGCGCACCACATCGCCAAGGTGGAAGTCTCAGGCGTGCGGCGCAACATCAACGTTGGCCTCGTGTTGCCCGACGGCCTGGAAGTCGGCGATTGGGTGCTCATCCACGTGGGCTTTGCCCTGAGCAAGATCGACGAGGCCGAGGCGAAGCGCACGACCGAGTATCTCGTGCAGTTGGACGATCTGTACGTTGACGAGCTGAGTCAGATTGCCGACAGCACGATAGAATGACCAGCGAATGATCATGGCGGCCGAGCACGAGATCAGCGGCGCCAGTAGTCATGCCGTCGACGATGCGGAGGTGGCGCGCCGCACGCGCCTTCGCGCCGTCGCTGCCCGGCGCTTCGAGCTGAGTATGGATGCGCCAGCCCGCTTCTTCGAATCGAACGCGGACGCGGTCTCGGAGGCCTGCCTCGCGATGGCGCGCCGATTCCAGCGGGGGGGCAGGCTCATCGTGTTCGGAGAGGGCGCCGGCGCGACCGACGCCCAACACGTCGCTGTGGAATTCGTGCACCCCGTAATCGTGGGGAAGCGTGCGCTTCCATCGATCGCCCTTACAAGCGATGTCGCGAGCATGACGGCGCAGCGCGGGGCCGGTGACAGCAGCTTCGCGGCGATGCTCCAGACGCTGGGACGTCCAGAGGATATCGCGCTCGGGATCGCGTGCGGTGCCGAGAGTCGGTCCGTTGCCGACGGGCTCGCGCGGGGGCGAGCTATGGACATGCTCACCATCGCGATCCGGCAGGAGATGGGCGGTGTCAAGCCGGATGGCGCGGAGCACGTCTTCCTGGTGCCAGGGCCCGACGCAATGGTCGCGCAGGAGGTGAGTGAGACACTGTATCACGTACTATGGGAGCTGGTTCATCTCTTCATGGAGCACGGCGTGAGTGATGCGCGGGGCGGGATAGCGTAATGGATCATCCCGCTGATTACGGCGCCGGTCACTGTCTTCCAAACCCTGACGGCTCCTGCTCCATCTGTGCTGACGAAGCGCTGCTTGGCACCGTGCTGGCCGTGGACGCTGATACGGTAACAGCACAGGTCCAGTTCGCTGACGGAGTAGTCAGCACAGTCGCGCTGGATCTGGTGGGGGACATCGCGGCCGGTGACGAGTTGATGGTACATCTAGGGTTCGCGATCACGCGAGTCGTCCCGGTCCAGATAAATGCATAGTTCGGGTAATGAATCCGGACGCGATTTCGGAAGGGAGCTTTACCCTTTCCTGTACGAGTCCAGCCAGCCCGACGAGGCCCTCGACCATGCACGTGCGGAAGCACGCAGTTCGACCATGCAGAAATGCGGCGATGTCCTCGCGCTTCGGCGTCAGCTCGTCGCTGAGTACACGGATCACATGGTTGCCGCCGCAACAGCGATGGCTGATGCATTCGCAGTGGGCGGAACACTCTTCGCGTTCGGCAATGGCGGCAGCGCAACCGACGCACAGGACACAGCCGCGGACTGTATGGCGCCACCTGTTGAATCGTGGCGTGCCCTCCCCGCCGTGGCGCTGTGTAACGATGTTGGAGTGATCACCGGCGTCGCTAACGACGTTGGATTCGACCACGTCTTCTCCCGCCAGATCATAGCACTGGGCCGCGCCGGGGATATCGCCCTGGGTTTCACAACCAGTGGGAGCTCGCCGAACGTGATCGCGGGTCTCGCCGAGGCCAGGCGACGCGGGATGTTGTGCATCGCGCTCGCCGGGTACGATGGTGGCGCTCTCGCCAGATCCAACGCTGCCGAGTACTGCTTCGTCGCCCGGCTCGAGTACGTACCGCGAATCCAGGAAGGCCATGCGACCCTATGGCACACGCTGCTCGACCTCGTGCACGCCTGTCTCGACGACGAGATGATAGCTTGAGTGGAAGGTTTAAAACGGCAGTCCCGCCGAGGTGACGATGCAGTTCGTTGATGAGTTCCGTGATCCCGCTTCGATCAAGCGCTTCGGCGAAGAGATCGCGCGCCTGTCGCAAGGACGGCAGTTCAAGTTCATGGAGGTGTGCGGCGGTCACACTCACTCCATATACAAGCACGGCTTGCAGGACCTCTTGCCGGACAACGTGGAGCTGGTGCACGGGCCCGGCTGCCCGGTGTGCGTCATTCCGATGGGCAGGATCGACGACGCGATTTCCATTGCGCGGAATCCAGGCGTGATCTTCGCCACGTATGGCGACATGATGCGAGTCCCGAGTTCGAGCGGGAGCCTGATCGATGCGAAGGCCGATGGAGCCGACGTTCGTTTTCTGTACTCGCCGCTCGATGCGCTCAAGCTGGCGCGCGACAATCCGTCGCGCGAGGTGGTGTTCTTCGCCGTCGGCTTCGAGACCACGGCGCCGTCCACCGCGGCCACACTCCTGCGTGCGCGGGACGAGGGGCTGGCGAACTTCTCCGTCTTCTGCAATCACGTCACGATAATTCCGGCGATCAAGGCCATTCTGGACTCGCCTGGAATGCAGCTGGACGGATTCATCGGGCCGGGCCATGTGAGCACCATCATCGGTCTGTCGCCCTTTGCGTTCATTCCGGCGCGCTATCACAAGCCGATCGTCGTCGCGGGTTTCGAACCTGCCGACGTGCTCCAATCAATCGTGATGATCCTGAAGCAGATCGAGCGCGGCGAGTCCGCTGTGGAAAATCAGTACGCGCGCGTAGTACGCGCCGAAGGAAACCGAAAAGCGCTGGAGATCCTGTCGGAAACGATGGAGCTGCGGCCCCAGTTCGAGTGGCGCGGGCTCGGCTTCATAACGCAGAGCGCGCTGCGCCTGCGGCCCGAATTCGCCGCGTGGGACGCCGAGGTGCGTTACGCGGTTCCGGGCGTGCGAGTCGCCGATCCCAAGGCATGTCAGTGCGGCGAGGTACTCAAGGGCGTCATCAAGCCGTGGCAGTGTCGGGTGTTCGGCTCTGCGTGCACGCCCGAGACTCCGATCGGATCGTGCATGGTGTCACCCGAGGGGGCGTGCGCGGCGTACTATAACTACGGGCGTTACTCACTCATGCGGCAGGGTGCAACTTCAACTGTAGCTTCAGAGGCGCAACCACTGCAGCCCGCATTGGCGACCACGTGAATTCCCGAGTGGAGCAGTCGCTCACCTCACAGCTCGATCGCATGGACCGGGCGCGTACCGCCCGGGCGTCGAGGGCGGTGCTCAGGGATGATCACATAACGCTGAGCCATGGGAGTGGCGGCAAGGCGACCCATACGCTCATTGACGCGCTCTTCATTCCGGCGTTCGGTAACCCCGCGCTGGACGGATTCGCGGATGCGGCGCTGCTATCATCCAATGGCCAGGGCTCGCCTCGCCTCGCGTTCACCACTGACTCGTATGTTGTCAGTCCGCTGTTCTTCCCGGGTGGCGACATCGGCACGCTTGCCATAAACGGGACGATCAACGATCTCGCCATGGCAGGAGCGCGTCCTCTGGGTCTCTCTCTAGGGCTGATTCTGGAGGAGGGACTGGAGATGAGCGTGCTCCGGCGCGTGGTAGACTCGTTGTCCGCGGCTGCTGCTGCGGCCGGCGTCCCCATCGTGACTGGCGATACAAAGGTTGTTCACCGCGGCAAGGCTGATGGAATATTCATCAACACCAGCGGCGTGGGCGTTGTGCGGGCCGGGCTCGATCTGTCGGCGGACCGGATTGTTCCTGGAGACATTGTGATCGTCAGCGGGGACATGGGCGATCACGGCCTGGCCGTGATGCTCGCGCGGGAAGCGCTGGAGATCGAGGCCGATATCTGCACCGACTCCGCGCCGCTACACAGTCTGGTGGACGCGATTCTGGATGCAGCCCCCGGGACGCGGCTGCTCAAGGACCCCACTCGTGGGGGCCTCGCCACCACTCTGAACGAGATCGCCCGTCGTGCTGGCGTGGGAATCGCAGTCGAAGAGGAGAAAGTGCCGGTCAAGCGGGAGGTACGTGGCGCGTGTGAGATCCTCGGACTGGATCCATTTCAGATTGCTAACGAGGGCAAGCTGGTCGCCATAGTTCCGCGCGATGAAGCGGACGGAGTGCTCGCCGCGATGCGGGGACATCCGTTTGCGGGCGGGTCAGCAATAATTGGTGAAGTAACCGCCGAACCTGCGGGGATGGTGGTGCTCAGGACCCCTATCGGGGGATCGAGGGTGCTCGACATGTTGGTTGGTGATGCTTTGCCCAGGATCTGTTGAACGCATGATCGTACGATTTGATTTGGCGTGTGATCGTTCGTGACATTGAGCCTTGTCGATTTCCTTGGTTCCTGATTTGCAGGTTTCAGTAGATGAAGGTAGATAGGCAGTAGCGAAGTAAGAGCAGCGTACAATTTTCCAGCTTGCGCGTGAGGAGCCGATAATGGCCACAGCGATGAAAGGCGAAACCGTCCAGGGGCACCAACCGTCGATTCCAGCCACCGAGCCGCACCCCAGACCGGAGCGCCTGCCGCTCGGCCCGCTCAAGACTGTCCACGTCTTCTGGATAGCCGGGATGAGCTGTGACGGGTGCACAGTCGCCGTTGCCGGCGCCACAAACCCTGGTATAGAAGGTCTACTCCTGGGCACCGTCCCCACAATGCCGCAGGTGATTCTCCACCACACCGTCCTCTCCGTCGAGTCTGGGGAGGAGTTCATCAAGCCGATGGAGGACGCGTGGCACGGCAAGCTCGCCGACCCCTACGTCATCGTCGCTGAAGGCTCCATCGCTGACGAGCGGATCGCCGCGCGTACCGGCGGCTACTTCTCGGCCATGGGTTCGAGCGTGACTGCGGATGATGGCGAGTCGGCGCCCGTCCCCACAGCGACCTGGATCAAACGCCTCGCGCCTGGTGCGGCGGCGACAATTGCTATCGGTACATGTGCCACGTGGGGTGGTATTCCGTCAGCCGACGGTAACCCGACAGGGTCCATGAGCCTCATGGATTACCTCGGACGGGACTATCGTAGCGCGCTCGGCCTCCCCGTCGTCAACATCCCGGGATGCGCGCCGCAGGGTGACAACTTCACCGAAACCGTGTTCGCGATCCTCCTCTTCCTGCAGGGGCTTGGACCGCTTCCCAGCTTCGACGAGCTCGGGCGTCCGGCGTGGCTCTTCAGCGAAACTGTGCACCGCGGCTGCACCAGGGCGGGTTACTACGAGGAGGGCGTCTTCGCGCATCAGTACGGCGACAAGGAGTGTCTGGTCGAGATCGGATGCTGGGGACCGGTGGTGAACTGCAACATCGTGAAGCGTGGTGCGATCAATCACATGGGCGGGTGCATGGAGGCCGGAGGTGTCTGCATCGCGTGCACCATGCCAGGCTTTCCCGACAAGTTCTCACCGTTCTACAAGGCTCCGCCGGGCGGCGTCATCTCCACTACACTTTCCCACGGTGTTGGGGGCGTCATCCGGAGGCTCAGGCTCCTGAGCAATCGGAACGCGAATCGTGAAGTGCGCTGGGACGTGCTCGATGAGGTACCGAGCGGCTGGGGCGACCTCGAAGGCGAATCGGTCCCGCTCAAGATGATGGAGTTGTTCTACCAGAAGTGGCAGCACTGGGGCGCCAAGCCGCCGGGCCGGCCCAAGGGCACGGAAGACCGCTTCTGGGGTGCGGACCGGCCGGGGCTCAGCAGCGACTACATAGACAAGAGTTCCGCGCGGGAGGACGTGCATGACGGACGCTGACCTGTGGGCCGCGTGGCGCATCTGGATGGCGGTAGCCGTCGTTGTCATCCTTATCGCAGCCGCGCTCCTCATCACCATCTGGCTGACCGCGCGCAGTATTCTCACGCATGCACACCGCGCACTGGCCGCGGCAGAGAAGATCCGGACCAACACGATGCCAATCTGGGATCTCGCCACCACCAACGAGGTCGGTGTCGATCTTCTCGAGACGGTGCAAAGTATCGAGGCCAAGGGCGGTAAACTCGTTGCGGCGTTGGAGAGTCATGCTGGTGCCGGCGGAGGGAACTCTCATGCCTAGTGTAACGTCCAGCGTGACACCGGAAACGATTCACACGATGTGGATCATCACACTCGTGATCTTCGCCGTCGTGCTCATAGTGGTGGTGGCGCTCCTCACGCTCATTCTGAGGACGGTGCGCGACATTCGTGGTGGGGTTGGTGCCATCTGGAACGTGGGGCAGCGCATCGCGAATAACACCATTCACATCCCGCTACTGAACAAGACCAACTCCGTCGCGGCCTCCATTCTCGAGTCGGCGGTTGGTGTCGTGCACGCCACCGCCGCCGTTGAATCGCACGCAAAAGAATGCAGCGGTTGCCCAGAGTGCGTCATAGGCCCAGCGTGGCTACGAGGCATACCATGACATTGCTTGCGATTATCTCTCTCGTCGGAGCCGCCGTGCTCTTCATTGCCCTCGCGGTGTTTCTGCTCCTCATCGACAAGGTGCTGGAAGACGTCGGCGGCACGGAGGTCAAGACGTACGGGACGCGCGCCAGCCTGCTATCCAAGATCCGGATGGGACTGCGCGCTATCGAAGTGCAGACAGGAGCGCTGGCCCCCGCAGTCACTCAGCTCAACGGCGGACTCTCCGCCATTCGCGATGGCCTCGGCGCGATCGACACCAATCTCGGCGGCCTCATCA
>JBBSHV010000099.1:0-8999 GCA_038232435.1 Gemmatimonadales bacterium
ATGGCGGTCGTGTGCGTTAAGTTATGGCTGTTAAATAACTTGCGGTTGCGCAGGCCGGCGGTTCGGGTCACCTCGGGGGCGGCAGGGACTGCCGGCCGGCAATCCCTGCCTAGTGTTCCGGGGAAGAAAGTGCATCATACAAGATCAGAGTGCCCTGCCAGTTCAGCGCACGTTACAGCTTTATCACAACTCGATCGGCTGGATTGTCGGGATTCCTACTCGCAGGATGAACCACGCAACGATGTACGCTACGCTGAACATGCCGAAGATGATAGCGTAGCTGTGCGTGGTCTGGAGCACGATTCCCACGAACTCGGCCACCAGTGCCCCGCTGATCGCGCCAGACATTCCGGCCAATCCCACGATCGACCCTACCGAGCGCTTGGGGAATACATCGCTCATGATGGTGTAGATGTTGGTGGAGCACGCTTGGTGCGCGGCTGTGCCCAGGCTGATGAGCGCCACAGCGAGCCACATGCTATCGGTGCGTGAGGCGAAGAAGATGGGGAGCGCGAACATTCCGCAGATGAGTATGGAGCGCTTGCGTGCGTAGTCGATGCTGTGACCTGTCTTGACGAAGTGCGACGAGAGCCATCCTCCAGCAACACTCCCCACGTCCGAGGAGAGGTATACAACGACGAGCGGTGGCCCGAACTCGAGGAGCGAGACGCCATAGCGCTGCTGCAGGAACTTGGGGAGCCAGAAGAGGAAGAACCACCACACCGGATCGGTGACGAACTTGAGCAGGCAGACCGTGATGGTCTCTCGATGCGGCAGCAGCCGAGCCCAGGGGATGCGCTCGTGCGGCTCGACGCCGTCCGCTTGAATGTAGGCGAGCTCGCCGGCAGACAGTTTGGGATTCAGCTCCGGTCTGCGATATGTCGCAAGCCAGAAGCCCAGCCAGACAAAGCCTAGTGAACCGGTGAGAATGAAGGCCCAACGCCAGCCCCACGTGACGGCGATGATGGGGACCACTATGGGAGCGACAATGGCGCCTATGTTCGCCCCTGAGTTGAAGATTCCCGTCGCCAGCGCACGCTCGGTCTTCGGGAACCACTCGGCGACCGTCTTCACCGCGGCGGGGAAGTTGGCTGCCTCGGCGAAGCCCAGGGCGAACCGGGCCGAGGCGAAGCCGAGCACTGAATTCGCGAGTGCGTGCGCCATACCCGCCACACTCCAGAGCGCCACCCCTGCCGCGTATCCTCGGCGGGTCCCAACCCGGTCCAGGATGCTCCCCATAGAAACCAGGCCAAGGGCGTAGGCCACCTGAAAGGCGACAACGATATTGGCGTAGTCGGTCTCGCTCCAGCCGAACGTTCGCTGGAGATCGCCGGCCAGTATTCCCACGACCTGACGGTCCAGGTAGTTGAGGGTGGTGGCAAAGAAGAGCAGGGCGCAAATGCGCCAGCGGTATCTACCTAATTCTCTTGACAGGAAGAGGCCCCGGCTTAATGTTGCGGAAAATCAGCAAGTCATATTATGACTTGCTGAATCCACTGCAGCAAGATCAGAGCGTCATGTGCCTAACGATTGGATCGTTTCCATGCTCAAGCTGCTCGCGCATTGATTGGTGACGGCGCGGTATCGCGGCGGCAGGTCCTCCTCGCCGGCGTGGCGGCGGCCGCGGGGGTCGCCGGCTGCGCGCGTCTTCTGCGTGGTGGCGCCGGATCACCGACTTCGCTGGCCGAGTGGCTGGGGCACCCGGTTGGCGCGTCGCTGCTGATCGTGCACGCCGACGACGTCGGGATCGCGCAGTCCGCCAACGCCGCGACGATCGGCGCCTTCGAGCGGGGCGTGATCGACTCGGCGAGCGTGATGGTGCCATGTCCTGACTTCCGGCAGTTCACCGAATGGGCGCGGGGGCATCGTGATGCCGATGTGGGAGTGCATTTCACGCTCACGTCGCAGCCGCTGGAACGATGGGGCCCTGTCGCCGGCGCGGCGCGCGTTCCGACCCTTGTCGACAGTGACGGCATGTTTCCAGCGCGGTGGCCCGCTGGGCGTCAGGTGAGCCTCGGCGAGCTGGAGGTCGAGCTCCGCGCGCAGATCGCGCTGGCGCGGAATCTCGGGCTCGATCTCACCCATCTCGACGGGCACCAGCATCTGGTGCAGCTCCGAGGCGCCGGCGTGTTCGGCGTGCTGCTTCGTGTCGCGCGGGACGAGCGCCTTCCATTCCGATTTGCGCGTGCATGGCTACCACACGCGGCATACGCCGAACCGGCCATCGAAACGGCCACGGTGCCATTGGAGCGCCTGATCGCGATCTCGCCGGGGAACGCGACCGACGAGCGATGGACCGAGTGGTATGCCTCCGAAATACGGAAGATTCCCTCGGGCCTCAACGAGGTGTTCGTCCACCTCGGCATCGCGAACGACGAGCTGCGCGCGGTGGTGCCGGATACCGCGCCGTGGGGGTCAGCGTGGCGCGCTCGGGATCTGGCAGC
The DNA here is from genome assembly GCA_038232435.1 of Gemmatimonadales bacterium. GTDB lineage: Bacteria > Gemmatimonadota > Gemmatimonadetes > Gemmatimonadales > Gemmatimonadaceae > Fen-1247. Next base: position 2,445 of record JBBSHV010000099.1, read on the forward strand.
CATCGGGAGCGACGCCTTCGCCGATGCGGTGCGCCACGCCGGTGCGACACGCATCGGCTGGCGCCGGGTGCGGGATTATCTCCGCTGGCGTGGAACCGGGAGCAAAGCGGTCTTCGGCGTGGACGCCGTGCCAGGCGCCACGATGCGGCCTCTCGTCACACCGCCCTCGTTGAAGGCGTCAATGGTGAAGTAATACGGCACTCCCCGGTTGAGGCTGTTCATCGTGAGACTGGTGATGTCGCCGATCTGATGGTTGGCGTACAGCTTGTCGGGTCGGATGCCGAAGCGAACAACGTAGCCGTGCGCGCGCGGCGAGCGGCCCCAGGTGATGGTCACGCTTCGATCGTCGTCGGCATTCCGGCGCACCGTGAACGCATCCACCCGATCAGGTAGATGCACGTCGCTGCTGCCGAACAGGCGCAGGTCGCGAACGGCGAACTTCCCGCCCGCCGCTGTCCGGACGTTAGTGAGTCGCACGTAGCGCGTCGTCACCGGCTGCTCGAGCTGCACATAGGCGTGCGGCGCGTCGCGAGTGCTGCGGCTGCGGTTGAGGAGCATCGTCCAGTGTGCTCCGTCGTCGGAGCGCTCGACGACGTATTGCTGCGCGCCGGTAGCGGCGCGATCCACCACTCTGGTGTCCTGCTCGCCGAAGTTGAGTTGCAGCGCGTTGATGCGCGCCTGGTGCCCGACATCCACGACCAGCCATTCGCCGGGGTCGCCCGTGCGCGCGCTCCACTGCGTGCGGATATCTTCGTCGAACGCCAGGTTGGACGGATGATCGGGAAGCGCGGACGATGCCGTCGCGCGCTTGCCGCCGGAAAGAAGCATCCAGGTGGTGCGATTGCCATCGAGCGGGTAGCGAACGACGCCGGGCAGGTATTGCGGGTAGTCGCCCAGGTATGTGTCGGTCCGCATCGCCCCGTCCGCGTCGAATCCAGCGGGTAAGATTCCGAGCCGACGCTCGAACTTGTGGGCCACCGAGATGATCATCGTGACGACCCGCCAGTAGTTGCCGGCTTTGTCCTGGAATGTGCCAGCATGGCCAGCCCCGCCGATGAAGCCGCCCGGCTTGTACGAGAACGGGCTGTACGGCGCGTACTTGAAGCCTCTCATCAACGAATGTGACGTGTACACGCCGTCGGCGTACGATTTCCAGACCGTGCCTGGTGCGGAGTACTGGAGGTAGTAGACGCCGTCGTATCTGGTCATCCATGATCCCTCGATGTACGGTGGGACGCGGAACCCCTCGCTCATCCTCGCACCGAGGTTATCGGGCCCTGAGCGCTCCCAGCCATGCTCGAGATAGTTGGCGTGCATCAACTCGGTCGGGCCGGTGACGGCCCTGAAGTGGTGGCGTGGATCGAGCTGCACGATGGAGATGCCGCCGTTGAGCGATGATCCAAAGGTGAGATACAGCTTCCCACCATCCACAAAGAACGCCGGGTCGGCGTAGCTGTCGAGATCGGCGACCTTGTGCCACTGTCCCGACTTCGGGTCGTCGGTCGTGAACAGCGCCTTCGACTTGTGGGCTGTGTAGTACATGCGGCCATCGAGCACAACGGCGGCGGGCGCGTAGTCCTCCAGTGGATAGCCGTGCGGCACAACGAGTGTCCACTCGCGCATGTTCGGGGAGTACCAGTAGCCGCCGCTCTTGGAGGCGAAGAGATAGTAGTCGCCCCTGTACAAGACGATCAACGGATCGGCGGCTTCGCGACGGCTCGGCGCCTCAGGCATGAAGCGGTAATCCAGGTCGAGCGGATTGCAGAAGGTGGTCGAGCGCTGGCCCGCCGGAGACGTAGCCAGCACGGCTGCTGGCGACCGGGGTGCGACCGCTGGCTTGGCGTAATCGGCCAGCCGGGCCGAGGAGCACGCGACCGAGACTGAGGCGACCATGGTGAGCAGCCTGGAGAGGCGCCAGCGGTATCTACCGAATTCTCTTGACAGGGATGGCCTCGAGCGTAGTGTTGCGCCGAATCAGCAAGTCATATTATGACTTTACGACAACAATAACCAGTTGGTGATCAATCGATGCTCCCTTCAGTAGGCAGGGTAAGACGAGTACCGGTTGGCCGTGACCGCACCTTTGTGCTACGCGCTGTGGTCGGCTGCATCGCGATCTTTGCTTTTCCGCGAGCGGCGCACGCGCGCAACTACTATATCGATAGCCGAGCTGGCGACGATTCCAGCTCGGGGACGGCGCCTGGCCTCGCCTAGAGGAGCCTGAACAATCTTGGCGCGCGCTCATTCATGCCCGGCGACAGCATTCTCTTCGCGCGCGGATCGGGCTTTACCGGAGGTTTTGTCTTCCGCATTTCGGGCACCGCGCCGAGGCCGATCATCTTCACCGCCTATGGTACGGGGCGACTGCCAGCTTTCTCGAACCCGGACTGGAGCGTTCTCCACGGCAACGTCTTCCGTATCGAAGGGAGCCACATTGTGGTCGAACATCTCTACTTTCACGACAACACCCAATCCGCCAACTGCGGATAACAACTACCACGAGAGTATGGGCGTCGTTTATCTGGGCCTTCGCGCGGACTCCAACGTGGTGAGCGACTGCGAGTTCGTCCGCTCCCCGGTGGGCATCAAGGTGGAAGGGCGTCACAACGTGATTACCAGGAACTATCTCCATGACGCCGCCACGGCGATGGGACGCACTTGGGGTCCAATCGCGATCATGATAGTGTCACCATACAACGAGATCTCGTACAACCGAATCATGAACTACGGCTACTACGGGGGAGCGTATGGATCCGATGGTGGCGCAACCGAGGACGGAGTCGACGACGCGTTCGATAGGAGAAGCATCGACATCCACCACAACACCTCGGTAGGAAATCACGGCTTTCTGGAGCTAGCCGGCAAGGAGACCGACAGCATCACGGTGGCGTACAATCTCAGCGATGATGTTGACAAGTTCATTGGCGGCGGCATGATGAAGAATACCTTCGTCCTCAACAACACCGTCATCCGGACCCGTGAGCCTAGCATTGACCGCTGGGTTTTCTGGACGTTCTATCCGGAAGGGACGTCACTCGTGGTGACGAACAACATCTTCGTGCTGCCAAAGGCCATTCAGGTCTTCGCGCCAGCGCGGAAGATGGCAGGTCATCATCGCACCGGGGTGATGCAACGTCGGCATTGGGATCTCCTGATCCTTCCAGGCGATTCGTTGACTGGTGGAGCCGAGAGTACTTCGGGGCGGCAGCCGCGCCCGACGCAGCGCGTACGTATGCTTACTACTATCAGCTGATCAGCAGTTACGACAAGTTGTGGTGTGGTGCTGACGCATTCCAGGAAGCGCTCGATCAGCTGAGCGACCGGTTCACCGGGAAACCGTATCATGCGTTGTTCACGGCCACAGTTACGGCACTCGAACAGCGGGATGAGCAATACGACGCCGCGATAAAGACTGTAAGCCACGCCAGCGACAGCATGAATCGCGAGCAGCGGCAGTATTTCTTCGAAAATGCAGTTCTGGGACTCCTGATCGATCGGCGTCCCACGCAAGCGGTTCTCAAGCTGGCTCAGGCATTGAATGAGCCCGATTCAGCGAGAGCGTGGTCTCATCGCTGACGCTATGAAGCCGCTGGAGGAATTGGAGGTGGAGATTCTACGCGCTGAGCGTCCGCCGTTCGACAAGTGGTACCGCAAGACATGGATCAGGCGTGAGACCAAGGCGTCCAACGTGCATCGTTCCTACGAGCAGCTGCGCGTATTTCTCACGAGCGGCCGACGCAGCAAACTGGCCGAGCCCGAAGGGGCAGCGCGCCCCGACCTCTCGCGATTCTGTTTGCCGGGAAACAATTGCTCCGGTCGCAGTATGGCGACGCCGGTCAAAAAACCTCCCGCGAGTCCCCTGCGGCTAACCGCTTGACCTGCCCAGCGTGACGTTCCCTTGACACAGGCGCAGCATAGCGATAAGCTAGGCCGCAGACAGCAAGTCATATTATGACTTTATGACAACCTTGCAATCGGATCGGGTTAACCCATGATCGAGACGGTCTTCCAACCGGTGGTGCGGCAGGGGCTCGCGGACGATATCGCTCAGAGGATCAAGCAGCTGATCCAGTCGCGGGGGTACCAACGTGGCGAGCGGCTGCCATCCATTGCCGAGATGGCGCGGGACTTTGGAGTGGGCTCCCCGACCTTGCGAGAAGCGCTCAAAAAGCTGGAAACATTGGGCGTAGTCGCGATCCGCCACGGCTCAGGCGTGTACGTGGGTGACAACGAAGATTCGCTCGTAATCTCAAACCCCATCTTCGACCAGGCGGTGTCCAAAAAACTACTGGTCGATCTAATCGAAGCACGTCTGCCCATCGAAATGAAGTCTGCCTTCCTTGCCGCTGGTAATGCGACGGAAGAGAATCTGGACGAGATGGAGCAGCTACTCGATCGAGCCGGTGACAATCTGCATGATGCAGTACTGCTGAATGAAACCAACATGGCGTTCCATCGGCAGATAGCGGTTGCTTCGGGCAATACGGTATTACGCCAGATCCTGGAGGTGCTGTCAAGTCTGTTTCAGCACGAGCAGCGCATCATCCTCGGTATCGAAGGGTCACGCGGAGACGATCACGCGGAGCACGTAGGGATATACGAGGCATTGCGAGTGCGAAACGAAATGCTCGCCACGGAGCGGATGCAGAGGCATTTGGAGCGCGTGCGCGTCATGCTGCACGCGTGGGATCCGGAAGTGAACCCCGTTACGTGAGCCAGTCGCTCCGGCTTCCGCGCGGCGTGACGGAGCCGAAGGCGCGGGCCGCGCGCTGGTTGGAGGTGCCACCGGTGTGGATGTTGGGGAAGTGGATGCTCGCCAGGTGGCTCGTCCCGGCGCTGGCGCTGAGCGTGGCAGGATGTGCTACCAGGCCCATGCCCACCGGGCCGAGCGCGCCCGTCGCCGTCAGTGTACCGGGAAGCGAGACTGCGGCACTCCTGCGGGTGATAAACAATCATCCAGAGGCTTACCGTGGGCCGATCGAATTTCGAACGGGTCTGCCCGGCGGCATGTATCAGGGAGACGGAGCTACGGGCGAGGTACATGCCGGCATCGCGCGCGTGGTGGTAGCGCTTCCCGGTACGAGCGAGGTGTCACTGACCAGGCGTGCAGCACTCGGTGCTCATGCATGTCGAGACGGCACGTTCTCGGTCGTGCCGGGCGCGGAGGAGCTTGACATGCGATGGCGTAATCGCTCGTTGGGATCGATGGAGTTCGACCTCATCGTTCTCCCCGACACCACGTCTGGTGTCGATGACGCTGTGCGCAGCTTCAGAGCGTTACCGATAGCGTGGACACCACAGCAGGATGGTACACTGCTCGGCGAAGCACGACGCAGTGGCTTCGCGCTGCGGCTCACTGCGATGCCATACGGGGGCGGCTGGCTGGACATGCGTGCGCATCTCTCTCAGGCGGACGATACGACAGGGCCAGCGTACGTAGCCCTTGTACGACGCGTCACGGCACCGGGGCTTAGCGGACCACATCTTCGCTTCAACGGGCGCGCGTTCGGCGGCGGCGACTCCCCGTTGGTGTGGGATCGTGACTTCTGGTACACGCACGGGGTGGACTGGATCTCCTGGAACGCGAGTGATTCTGTATCGATGATGGCGGTAAGTGGATTCACTCCCACACCGACGATCCAGCGCAACGGTGTCTGGGCCGAAGCGAGTCACTTCTGGGTGTGGGAGCGTACTCGGCGTACCGATGACCAGCTGTATCTCGTCTCCGAGATCGCTGGGGCGAACCCGGCAAAGGAGAAGTACATGCGGGCCACGCCCTATGCGCCGATGCGAAGGGGCGATGTGGTGGATCTCAGGTGGCGACTGGCGGTCGCGCAGAACCGCACCAAGGATTGGGAAGAGAGCCAGTTGGGCGTCTTTGCGGGGCGGCGGGCAACCACGGAAAGCAACGGAGTCGTGGTGGAAGAGCTGGGTGTCGGGTCCGTGAGCTTCGGCATCAGCTATTTCCCCTACTCCACGTTCACGGAAAACTTCGACTACTATCGCACGCCGGGATTGAGCCAGGAGAGTTACTGGCCGATCTCGGCGCAGATGTGGACCAACTGGCGCATGTTCGCGCCACGCGTCCAGACGGATCTGCACATCATCCGGGCGATGGGCTTCGACATGGTGCGGATGCACCACCTCGAACTGCTGCAGCGCATGGATCGCGCGGAAGCATTGGCCTTCCTCGACTTCTACACCGGTGAGGCGCGCAGGCTCGGGCTGCACATCCTGGTTGACACTGAGGGGCCCACTGAATGGGTGTCGCTGATCGCAAACCGATACCGAGACATCGTGACGCGGTTCGAGATCGAGAACGAGATCCTTATCGGTGGCATCAAGCCTGGTGATTCCGCCCGCTGGACGGCGTTGTATCACGCCGCCAAGCGGGGTGATCCTGGTGCGCAGGTCTTCTTCACTGGTGCCGCGAACAACGGCATGTTCGAACGGCTGCGCGATCTTGGAGTGCCGTTCGATCGTGTTGGGCTACACGCTTACAAACATGGCCCACAATGGGAGGAGGCGTTCTCCTCGAATGTTCTCGGCACCGCC
>JBBSHV010000100.1:0-8987 GCA_038232435.1 Gemmatimonadales bacterium
AGCGAATGCGTCGACATCGACAACGGTGGGCGACAGTCCAGCTTCCGCGAGGATGCGAATCTTGGCATCGACGAGCTCGCGCTTGGCTGCCACGAGGAGAACGCTCATCTCTTCTGTCAGTGGCTCTTCGCTCTCGAGGATCTGAAAATCAAGCTCTACCGACTCGACGTCAGGAACATGCTGTTCGGCTTCCCAGCGCATGAGTTCGCGCGCCTGCTGGTCCTTGACGCGCTCTGTCTGGATGCGCTTGATGATGACGTCGCGGCCGCCGACGGCTGTCACGACCTCAGTGGATTTGGGCTTCGCGTCAGCCATTGCCTGGTTAATCGCGTCGGCGACGAGGCGCGGATCCATCACTTCACCCTCGACAATCGCATCGGGAAGGAGCGGTGCGATGGCGACCTTCACCAGCTCCGGCACACCACGAGCGTGGTCCATGACCACGATCTTGATCAGCCCGGAGCCAATGTCCAGCCCCACCGTCGTTTTGCTGCGACCAAAGAGAGACATTTGACTCGGTAACTGAGTTCGGACGACCTGTCCGCACGGGAGACCATGTAGCGATGTGTATCGAGGTCAATACGACCGGTCGGCACAAACGTCACGACGCTTCGACTTGCTTCAGAACGCGTCGACCCACGCTCGCGCGGCTAATGGCAACAGCCTTACGCGCGTCGTGTCCCTTGCGAGCGCGACAGAAATCCCCGCACGGTGTCGCGCGCGCTGGGCTCCTCGAAGTATCGACGCGTCCACAACGATCCAAACGAACATCGTGTCGGTTCGTGTTAGTGTAACCGCAATCGTGGCATCACCGTCCGTAGCAGCAGATCTTATGACCGTTCCAATTGGAAGGGCGCGTAGCATCCTTGGATCGGTGTTGTCCACAGTGGTCCAGATGGCGCGCTCTGCGGCCACATCTACAATTCTGCGGAGCGTACCGGAACGCGCGAGTGCGCTGTCCGATTGCACGCGGAAGAGCGTGGTTATCATCAATGCGCTCCCGATGAGAATGGCCGCCAGGGCGATCAGCAGCGCGAATCCTGGCCTGCGGTGCCGCCCGATCACGGCCCGTTCCTGGGTGTGATGGTGGTCAACAGTGAATCGAGCTTGACGACACGCGCGAGCCCCGGGATCGCGACCTCTGATGCTGATGCAGATCGTAGCACGATGTCAATGCGCGCAACGTCAACGCTCGACGCCGGAGTGGGAATGCGCACTCCCGTACCGGTGTAGTAGCGCAGCTCCAGTGGTGCATCATCGCCGCCATCATATGGACCACTCACTGGCTGAATGGGCGCACAGCCAGCGGCGGCACAGCGCCTGTAGCCGAGGTACCACTTGCGATCGCCGGCGCGGTAAACACTGTATCGTGCACGCCGGATGAAGCGGACGGGGGCACCCATAGTTGCCGCTACAATAGTTGATGGCGCAACAGCTATCTCGTACGAGCGAGCTCCGCCGGAGAGATCCGCGGCGCTCGGGATAGCACTGGCGGCAGAACACGCGGTCGAAGCTGGTGGATTGCTCAGGGCGGCAATACGGAAGCGCTGCCATCCCGGAGTGGGCGCTATGGAAAGCGAGTCATGATAGACTGCCACGAAGTCATCCGTGTCTGGCACGACAGACCAGGCGGTCAGGATGTCGCCGCTGGGCAACGTGTCTGGAGGAATGATGATCCTGTTGCCCATCGGGTCGGCGCACAGTGTTGACGCGCCAATGGTCGAGTAAAACTCGATCGCCGTATCTGACGCGAGTCTAACGGTGTCCTGGATCGAGGCTGCACGCAGGCCGGCGGTGAGGATATCCACGCCGTCGCGCATGCTCGTCCTCACACTCAGGACCTCATCGACTTTTCTGTAGAAGCGCTGCTGGCGCGTCAGTACCGTTATCGTCGCGCTCACGACGAGCAGAACTACGCAGAGCGCAACCATGAGCTCCGGCAGCGTGAAGCCGGAGCGTTCCCTTGTGTAATGGCTGTCGATCACCTGCAGCGCCCTATAACATCGTAGGATTGCTGCCTGGTACCGGAGCGCGTGTCGAATGACGTGTGCTGCGTGAGGCGCGCCTGTTGCCCGATTGGCGTTGCTCTCCAACTCGCGCCGACCCCGTTGGCGGTGTCTATTCCTGCGGACATCGTACACGCGGCCGCGAAGGCTTGCTCGCGCTGTCGCTCAGCGAGACGCGTCGCGAGCATCTCGCGCTGGCTGTCCGCCAGTTCGCGCAGCGTGGCGGCAGCGCTTCCCTCGAGCGCCAGTAGTACGATAGTGAGAAGCAGGACGGCAACGAGCACTTCGACGAGAGTGAAGCCGGGATGGGCGGCTCCTGATGGCGTGTGTGACATGCGCAGAGACTACGCTCATCTTCGTGTTGTGTCGCAAGCCGCCCCCGCTGAGTTGCATCAGATCAGTGCACTGTGCGCTCGCGGGCCATGGATACCACACGCAGAAAACAAAACGGCGGCCAAATTTGGCCGCCGTTCGCTGTGAGATTGGGGGCAGTCTTACGGATCGCAGCCTGGTGCGCCATCGGCAAGTGCCGGCGTCAGCACCTTTGGTGCGGTGGCGCCGCCGACGTAGATGTAGCAGGACTTGCCCGTGTTGGTGCTCGTCATCGTAGCGCTCCAGCCCGGCGCAGCGGTGCCCGATGCAGCAACCACGGTTCCGGCAGAGATGGAATTTCCGGTCGAGAGCGAGATGCCAAGCGACTTGACAGTGGCCGAGTCACTAGCCGGCTTGAGGTATGCACCGCCACTGTTGCCGGCATAGCCTTCTTCAGCCGTGACGATGTTGCGCAGGTCGGTCTTCATGGAGGCGACGTATGCGCGCTCCTTGGTTGCGGCGAACTTTGGAATCGCGATCGCGGCCAGGATGCCGATGATCACGACGACGATCAAAAGTTCGATGAGGGTAAAGCCCTTCGTGTTGCGCTTCATGTTGGTTCTCCTAAGGGAGTCTGATAGTGTGTGGCCGGGGGCCGGTGTCTGCGACGGAAGGAATGGCAACGTGCACGCCATCGCAAGCCGCAGATGTAAGTCATTATCGGCACAGCGTTTACAAACTTTAGTAGCGACCGGTGGCTCGTTACGGATGGCGCATTCTGCAAGGCGTGTGGCGTTTCGCAACGCCGCAGCCGGGTGCTGATGCCGGTGGGACGTCATGCCAAACCGTCCATCTTCTGGAGCTTGCGGTGCAAGGTCGAAGGGTCGATGCCCAGGATGTCAGCGGCGCGGGTCTTGTTTCCTCCCTGGGCTTCGAGAACCCATTTGATGTATGCGCGCTCTATCACGTCGAGTGTTGGCTCGGCGTGCTCCAGATCGCGAACCAGGCGCTCGCCCGCGCGACTCACGACACGCTCGGGGAGGGCGGACGCCTCGATCGTATCGTTCGGCGTAATGATCACCGCGCGTTCAAGCGCGTTCTCCAGCTCACGTACATTACCCGGCCATGCGTAGTCGCAGAGAATGCTCATCGCCGCGGGGCTAAGCGTTCTCACGCGATCAGCGCTGGAGTGCCGCGCCAGGAACGCCTCGGCCAGAAGTGGGATGTCGTCGCGGCGATCGCGCAGTGGCGGTAGGTGAATGGCGATGACGTTGAGCCGGTAGAATAGATCGCTTCTGAACTGCCCTGTCTTGACGTCTCGCTCTAGGTCACGATTGGTTGCGGCAACCACGCGCGCATCCACCGGAATCGCTTCGATTGCACCAACAGGCAGGACCTCTCTCTGTTGTAGGGTACGGAGGAGCTTCACCTGTGTGGATGGCGCCATCTCACCGACTTCGTCCAGGAAGAACGTACCGGTCGAGGCAGCCGCAAAAAGGCCTGTCTTGTCCTTTACCGCACCGGTGAAGGAGCCTTTGATGTGGCCGAACAGCTCGCTCTCGAGCAAGCCTTCCGGGAGCGCGCCGCAGTTGATGGAGAGAAAGGGTCCGTTGGCACGTGCTGACGTCTGGTGGATATAACGGGCGATGACTTCCTTACCTGTGCCTGACTCTCCCTGGATCAGGATTGTCGAATCCGTTGGTGCGACGACTTCCGCCAGATGAAGGATCTCGAGCCATGACGCACTCTGGCCGATAGGCTGGTCCTCCCTGTCGCGCTTTTTTATCTCCTGCTTGAGAGAGCGGTTCTCTGCCCGCAGCTTGCGGTGCTCCGCGGCGCGATGCACGATCGCCAGAAGCTCGTCGTTTCGAAATGGCTTCTGGACATAGTAGAACGCGCCTTCGTTGACTGCGTGCACGGCCGATTGCAGCGTTGCTTGCGCGGTCATGAGGATGACGGGCATTTCGGGATCGGTCGCCCGTGCGGCGGCAAGGATCTCGGCGCCGGTCACACCGGGCATGCGGATGTCGGTGACCACAATGTCGGGACGGATCGCCTCGATCTGTTCGAGCCCTGCTCGGCCGCCATGCGCGACATGTGGTGTGAAGCCATTGTTGGCCAGCAGAATACGGATCACGTCCAGGATGCCGCGCTCATCATCAACGACGAGGACACTGGGGCGCTTGGTCGCTTCCATCACGCGCGTGGTAGGAGGACGGTGAACCGAGCTCCGCGGGTGTCGCTATCGACCATCACGACGCCGCGATGAGCTTCGACCGCTCGATGCACGATAGCGAGGCCGAGGCCGGTTCCGTTCTGCTTGGTGCTGAAGAACGGGTGGAAGAGCCTGGCGCGAGATTCTTCGGGGATGCCGGGCCCGGAGTCGATGACTCTGAGCGCGACCGCTCCGCTCTGGAATGCCTGGGCGCGCCAGTCGAGCTGCTGAGGAAGCAGCGTCGCCGCCTCAAGCCGCACGATACCGGCATCGGGCGAGGCCTGTAGTGCATTCAGGACGAGGTTGAAGAAGGCTCGGTGCAGGACATCTTCATCTCCGGTGATTTCGAGCGGTGTGCGGGGAAAGTCACAGACGACGGTGGTACCGTTCGCGCGACCGGGGTGGGACGAGGCAAGCTCAGCGGCGTTGCGCGCGACATCCAGAACGTCCAGCCGGCGCATACAGGGTACGTCGACACGCGCAAAGTCGAGGAATGCCGAGAGCAGGCGCGCGAGGCGATCCGATTCGCGGAGAACGAGCGTGGTGAGAGTGTGCTCGTCGTCGGAGGTTTGGGATGACACTGCCAACTGCTCTACCGCGCTCCTGATCGCGGCGAGCGGGTTCTTTATCTCGTGGGCCATTGACGCGCCAAGCTCGGCGACAGCCTCCAGCCGCTCGGCGCGCAAGGCAAGCCGCTCAACGTCCGTTTCACGCAGGCGGAACCGCGCCAGCTCTTCGGCGAGTGCTTCTCTACCGGCGCCTTCCTGACGCAACCTGGACGCGATGTAGCCGCTACCGAGTGCGACCACGGCAAAAAGGGTGAGCTGCAGGAACAAGCTCACGCCGGTATTTGCGTGGCGGACGAGCACTGCCTCCCAGGCGTAGAGCAGGATCGCGAGGGCCGAAACGAGGGTAACTCCGCGCGCCGGGAGCAACAGCGCCGTGATCGCTATCACCAGGATGTAAAGAGACGCGAACTGGGACGAGCTAGCGGTCCAGGTTAGGTGGACGACAGCCGTGACCAGAGCCAGATCAAAGATCGCCTGAGCGTACAGGACCGTCAGCGCAATGGTGCGGCGGTATACATGCGTGTACAGCGCGGATGCTGCGGTAAACAGCATTGTCGCGGCGAACACCAGCGACGCGATAAGCGTGTCGGCACGGGACGCATAGAGCCAAGCGGGAACAGCCGCAGCAAAGATTGCGGCGGCAACCGCCAGCCGTCCCAGGTACAACCACCACAAGATGCGGCGCGTGGGGAGGCGCGCCGGAGCCGGGAGGGCGGATAGGGCCGCGCGCGATCGGGGGGTGCGGTATTGCATTTTGCAATAGTGGGACGATGGGGAGGCGGAACTGCAACGGCAAGGGCGGGTTGGGGGTCCGGAACCCCGAACCCTGAACCCCGCGGTTGTATCTTTCTATGATGTCCCCAGATGTCAGTACCCTCAGCGTTGCAGGCCGGCTGGTTTGGATCATTGTTTTGGTCGCGCTGAACGCACTTTTTGCGGCTGCTGAAGCAGCGCTGGGGGTGCCCGGCGATGGTGAGGAAGGGCGTGGAACGCCGACCACGGCAATGCGGATCGGGAGCTCGTTGGCGTCTGTCGGACTTGGTCTGGCGGGCGGCGGGGTGTTGTTCGCCGTGGCGGTACTGCTACATATAGTGGTAGGCGAGATCGTACCGCGCGCGATAGCTCGCGAGCATCCTGCCGCGACTCGGCGGTACGTGGTCCCGGTGGTCGCGTTTGTGGGTCGGGTAATCGCTCCGCTGGTCTGGATAGTAAACGCCATCGCCCGCGCAGTGATACAAATGTTCGGAGTTTCGGCGGCGCTGGAGAACCGTGTGTTGGCCCACTCGCCGGACGAGCTTCGCACGCTGGTGATGCATTCGCACGCGCAAGGTGAGCTGGAGGAGTCTGACCGCGCCATGTTGGCCGGCGTCTTCGACTTCAAGCAAAAGCGTGCACACGACGTGATGCGGCCAAGGACCGAGGTGGCGGCGCTGGATATCGACTCCACGGAGGAAGAAGTGTGGCGGGTACTGCGAAGTGAGCGGTACTCACGGTATCCGGTGTATCGGGAGACGCTGGACGACGTGGTCGGCGTGTTCCTGGCCAAGGACCTGTGGCTGCGGGACGAAGCGGAAGGTGCGGGAGCGGACGAGCCGTTCGAGCTGGCCCGATTCCTTCGCGAGGCTCTGTACGTTCCGGATAGCAGGGCGGCCGAGCGAGTGCTGGATGATCTGAGACGCACTCGTGCATATATGGCGGTGGTGTTGGACGAGTATGGCGGCACCGCCGGGATCATTACCGTGGAAGATCTCGTGGAAGAGGTGATGGGCGACATCACGGACGAGTACGACATGGCTGCACGTACGGCGCTGGAGATGAACGGTGTGCTCGAGCTGACCGGAACGTTGTCGCTCATCGACGCGCGCTCGGATTATGGCCTGGTGATCCCTGAGGGGGACTGGTCCACGCTCGGTGGCTTTGTGTTCTCGAGCGTTGGCCGACTGCCCAAGGTGGGCGAGCGAGTGCGCATACCGGGCGCGGCGCTCGAGGTGGTAGCAATGGACGGCCGGCGTGTGGCGGCCCTGCGCGTGTTGCGCGATACGAGCGATAGCACTGCCACGGCCGGGGCTCAAACACATTAACGTGGCTCATTCAGAGCTGCGACCGCCGAGGCTGTGAGGGCATCTTCCACGATCGCGATATTGATGCGTAGCAGCTGATCCGGTACCGTCTCCGCACGGATGGTGCGGTGCAGTGGTGTGAGTGATGCCCGCGGAAGCGTGAGGGGATCAACCTGAATCACCATGGCCGCGTACGGTTCCACGTCGCGCAGCTCATATTCACCGGTCGCATCGGAGAGAGCGCCGCCATCCCCGGCGCGGATGTATGCGCCTGGCACCGGCTGCTCGCCTGGATCAAAGCGATTGTTGCGGTTGAGATCAATGAACACTGTACCGGTAATTGACGCGCCGCCCAGTACTGCCGCGTGCCCCGTCGCGATCCGCCGGCGGCGGCCGTCAATGAGGACTGAGCCGTCGATCGTGTGCAGCGCGAGCGCCTTGCCAGTGCTTGATCTGCTCACGGAGTTTGCGATGCGAAATCCTCGGATCAATTCTCTCGCCGCGAGCGAGACGATCGGCCGGTGCGCTCCGGTCCACGCGGCCTGTGCATCGAGGCGGAGCGTGCCGAGTACCGGGATAGATATGGCCGCGGATGCGGTGTTCAGCCCAAATGAGGATCTGGCTCGTGCGGATGAGGAAGTTGTTTCCATGGATAGCCGAAGTAGCGATCGGCCGAGCACGGATGGTGCGCGTGTTGGACTGATCAGTGCGTCTGTTCCAATAGAGACGGTCTGAAGGTCGAGCGCGCCCTCACAACGATGTGTGTAGCGCGTGAACGGGGCCACATACCCAATGCGCAGTGGCAGACCCAAGCTAAATCGTACGGCGGTGTTCGAGCGCGTCTCGGAACGTAGACTCGTAAGCTGCGCGGTGAGGTTGGGTCGCGACCTCGGCAAATGCGGTTGCCAGGACGCTGAGAGACCGGCGTCGCTCTGGGAAATCGGGCGAAAACCAGATTCACGTGGTGCATCAGTGCGCGCCATTGATCCACCGTAACGATATGTGCCAAGCACGTCGAGCGTCGCGACGGGGACAAAGTGCGCGGTCGCCGACGTCTCGCCGGTCTCTTTACGTGTGACAGATGCAGTGACGGCATCCGTGATTCGCGCGAACACGCGCGTGTCCAAGCCGACGGAGGCGCCGCGATCTTTGTGATTGACGGCATTGATCGAGGCGGACGCGGTGAGTCTGTCCAGCGGGGCGTAGCTCACGTCTAGGTCAGCAGCGGCGCGGCATAGATCAACTCGGCAGTGGCCCCCCGTGAGGGCGTATCGAAATGAGCCAGGCGAGAGCATTCCCTGCTCGATCAGGATGGCCCGGCGCGTGTAAAGGGGCCGGTCGGACAGGTCGTAAGATGCTACAGTGAAGCTGTTAGCGCCGTAAGTCGACGGCAGCCAAAAGCTGTAGGACCCGTCCGCGGTGGCGTAAGCGGAAGCGACCAATGTCCCATCGCGGTATGCATCCAATTCACGACCGGGTAGGGTAACACCCGTCACCAGCACGGAGTCCGCGCCACCTGAGCCATCGTAGGGTGCGTTGGTGATGCTTGCTCCGCGCACCATGCCCACTCCGCCTCTCATGGCGATATCGCCCAGGCGAAGCTGGCGAATAGGCCCGGGGCTACGCCATGCGCGGACCCATGATGCGCCGTCGACGGTTGGGCGCAGTGCGAATCCTGATGCCGGCGATCTTGCGAGTGCAAGCTGCACACGGAGCGCGCCGCGGAACGCAGCGGTCCCCAAGGTCACAGCGTGTGTGGCAGCGGAGAGCGAAGAGGACGCGGCGGTCATACCGTACTGAAGCCTTACAACTGGAGAGAAGCCCG
>JBBSHV010000101.1:0-8892 GCA_038232435.1 Gemmatimonadales bacterium
CAGTTTGAGAGACACAAACAATACAAAGCCGGAGCTGGCGAGCGCCAACAGCGGGGATGCAGCAGTGACGAGGATGTAAGCAATGATCTACCGTGGCCTTCTACCGATATACACGAACTCACCGGCAGGCTCGGCGAGGGTGATTGTGTCGCCCAGTAGAGTGCCACGCACGGAACGCCCGTCCTCCGTGAGCCTGAGGCTGCCGTCCGAGACTCCGTAGGACAAGGTCCCATGCTCCTCACTCGTTGCCGTCGTGCTACTCGGTCCGTCGCTCGTAGTCGAAACCGTAGATATACTGAACGCGGCATCGGCTTGCAGTCTCAATGCACGAGATAGCATGTCGATCTTGAAGACTGTTTGCCGGCTACCGGTGTCAGCATGTACCGTGGTGGGGAGCGGTTTGCCATTGACGCTGCGCAGTGTGTATGTAGCGATCACGGAATCACCCGGACTGTTCATGTCACTGCACGCTGCCAAGATGGGGATCAGCGAGACCAGAAGTAGACTGTTGGGCTTGCGCGTTATAAGCGCCATTCGAAGCCTCCCGTCCACTCGGCCGACGAGCGTGCGCGCGCGGATGTCCGCAAGGGCGTGGAATTGCCTGAAACAACAATTGATCGCAATCATCGCGGTAGGTCTCTGTTGTACAGCAACACTGCGCGAGACAACGCCGTGGCTGCCGCGTTTCGATCGCGATGGCTGTAGAACATCAATCCGCCACCGGCGAAGCCGAGGATGGTTGATGCTACGTATTTAGGAGTGCTGGGCTGGTGGGCGGAGATGACCAGGGAGACGGCCCACGCACTCAGGCCAAGAGCGAAGTTCCTCGTACCACGCCGGTTCTTCTGTTGGAAGACGCGTGCCTGAGCCAGCGCGGTAGCTGAGGGTGCGACCACCCGTTCCAGATCCCCGCTGGTGAACAGCAACCCCTGCGACCACAGGACCGGTCCGCGGACACCTCGGATGATCCGGGTGCTACCCCCATGCTCTTCGAGTCGCAGGGCGGCGGAATCGTACGGAGAGCCGGGATCTGACACATCGACGTTTCCGTTCCACGGGGTGACCGTGCTCGATGTCACAGAGATGGCTCCAGCCGGAGCCATCTCCGTTTGCGCGGCAGCAGATCGCACGGTAATCAGAAGGCACATACATCCAATAAGCCTCCTTTCGCTAGATATCATCATACGAGTCAACCAGTGAGAGTGAAGTAACTGTCCCATGCAGCCCGCCGAGTACAGCGATGCAAGCCAGGCGCATTTACATGCTCAGCTTGCACCGCGAGCTCCTGTCCGCTCTGGCATACGTCTCCAGCGTTTCCCAGAGCGGCGACTGCGATGGGCCCAGAGTAGGGCTTGACTCCGCTCCGGCTGTAGTGATCTTCTTCATTGGGCGGTGGCTCCTTTTCGTTATCCGGCACAAGGCCGGGGGTGATTGATCCTCACCCGAGAAGGTGTCACCGCCTTTCGCTTATGTCCATTTCCACACCTTTGGATGGTAGCTCCAAAAGTTCTCCTGAAACTCAATGTCCATCGGAGGACGGAAGTACTACACGCACTTTTCAGGACCGGGCCTTAACCGCACCAGATTGAGCCTGTGTGTCAGAGAGTGCACTGGCTCCGGTCCAACGCCGCACCACCGGCACAACGACCTGGAGCACCAGCACGTGGATTGCCGCGGCCAGCGGGATCGAGGTGAGCACCCCGAGCAGCCCGCCCAACGCACCGCCCGCGACGACGGCGAAGATCACAAGTGTCTGAGGGATGTCGGTCTGTTGACGCATGATGTTCGGCGTCAGGAGCTGCCCCTCGACCTGTTCCAGCACTGTATACAGAATCAGCGCGTACAGCGCCTTGCTCGGCGATTGCAGCAACGCGACCAGCACCACGGGTACAGCGACGATGATAGGCCCGATGGTCGGGATTGGCTCGCCCAGCATCGTGAGCACACCGAGCACAATGGCATAGTCGACGCCGATCAGCGACAGCCCCAGCCACGCCAGCACGCCCATGATGACCGCGTTGATCGCCGCACCACGCACGTAGCCGCCCATCGCCTGACCCGTCGCGCGCAGCACCTCGGCTGCCTTGTGCTGCCGGTGCGCGGGAACCATGGTCAGTACAAACTGCTGCAGTGCCGGCGCTCCGATGAGCCAGTAAAGTGAAAGAAATCCGATGAGCAGCACATTCAGCAGCGCGGAGAACACGGCCAACGGCAGCGATACCAGGAAACCGGCGAGGCTCTGAAACCAGCTCGAGAGTAGACTGGCGACCTGGCCACCGGACGCTCGGTCCCACCGCGCCACCGGTGTCGAGACCTTCTGGATCAGCTCCGGCGCGCGGTTCACGAATTCCTGACCCTGGCTGAAGAGTGCCGGGACCACAACCCAGCCGATCCCGCCGATCACGGCGATCAGTGCAACGAAAACAAGTAGGATCGCGATCCCTCGCTTCATCCAGCGCGAGAGCCACGCCACTGGTGGCGCAAGAGCCTCCGCGATGGAGATGGCGATCACAAGAAACGCGAGCGGTCGTGCTACCAGCCAGATGCAGAGCAGCGTGCCCAGACCAAGGACCAGCGCCGCTGCAGCAGGAAGCGTCGACCGCCACGTCATTCCACGCGTCAACGCATCACCGCGTCCAATCCGCCCAGCTTCGCGGGATGACGCCGCAGGTCGGCCATTGGGATGGCGTCGCACTCCGCCCTGCCTGGATATTGATGCGCTGCTCTCGCGACATTTTCACCGGATCCTCGGACGCGAGATACGCAAGCATCGCCGTCATCGTAGCGTTACGTTTGAGATCGTCGAACACGATCTTGTCGAAGGTGTCGCGATTGGTGTGCCATGTATACGCGAAGTACTCCCAGTCGAGCGAGCCCAGATTGAATCCCGGCGCGCCGTGACACAGGAATGATGCGTAATCGCTGCCACCGCCGCCCGGCTGGCCTGGAAATCCGAAGTGCATTTCGCTCAGAAATTCGGCCGGAAGCTTGGTGAAGTAGTCACCGAAGCGTGCCCCTGCGCCCACCAGTCCGCCCATTGCGATGTTCACGATGCGCCCGGTGCCGTTGTCCTGATTGAAGAGCGCCTGAAGATTGTTGACGATCTCCGGGTGATCCGCGGCGAATGCGCCGGAGCCTACCAGCCCTTCCTCCTCCCCGCTCCAGTGCCCGACAAGGATGGTCCGCTTTGGATGAGGATACAACTTCTTGAGAATGCGCATCGCTTCGAGCATCGTCACCGTGCCTGAGCCGTTGTCGGTCGCACCGGACGATGCGTCCCACGAATCAAAGTGCGCCGAGAGCATCACGTATTCGTTCGGCTTTTCCGTCCCTTTGATTTCGGCGATGGTGTTAAACACTGGAACGTCGCCCAGATCCCGGGACTCCGCTTGCATTCGAACCACCGGGTGCTGATTATTGGCGGCGAAACGCGCAAGGAGACCGTAGTCCTCACAACTCACGTCATACGTCGGCACCCTGGTGGTACGGGCGCGAAAAATCTTGTCCACACCGTATCCCTGCGACCAGTAGCTCGTGAGCACTCCCAGCGCGCCCGCGTTCTCAAGCGCAATAGGAAGTGTGCGATCGGTGTAACCACTGTTGGCCACTCGCTTGGCCCACGCAGCGCGCGCGGCGGTGCGCGACTCACGCATGCTCGTCACCGACTCCGGCGTGCCATACCTCGCCCATGTCGAATCCGGACGACACGTTGGCTCGGCGAACGACGTCAGCACAACCTTCCCACGCACCTGCGGTAGCCATGCGCGAAATGCGCCGCTATCAGCCACATCGGGAATCGCGATCACCGCTCCGGTCACCGGCCTTCCATTGGTCCCCGGACTCCACGCTAGCATCGTTGACTCCAACGTACGGACACGCGGCTCCAGGAGATCGAGATGCGAAGCGCCGCGGTTCCATCCCTTCCATGTGCCGTACTTGTCGTTGTGCGCGGAGATGCCCCACTTGCTGTATTCCGAGATCAACCAGTCCTGTCCACGCCTGATTCCCGGTGATCCGGTGAGGCGTGGCCCGATCGAATCGGCCAGCGCCTGCGCCAGCGAGTACGTCTCCGACCGGTTCATCCCCTCATCGTAGATGCGGCGAATCGTCGAGTCGTTGGTGGCGAAGCTCTGTGCCGATGCGGGTTGCGCGAGTGCCGCCGCGCCCGAGGCGATTACGCTGAAGACGAAACGCGCAGTGAAACGTGCCATGATGCGTGGTGTGATATGTGGGTGGTGCCGTAGGGCGCGGTGGTAGGGCGCGGTGGTAGGGCAGCGCGAACGTACGATGGTGCGACAGAAGCATCCCGCCACATACGCCCATGGCGCCGTCGGTGTTGGGGGACGGACCATGACGTGCCGCCCCCGTCGCGGTTGTTGAGCCACAGCCGCGGATGTGCGAGATTGCGCAGCATGAGCGCACCTCCGACTTCCACAGCCATCCCACGCGTTTCCGCTGCCGAGCGTACGCCGGCGGCCAGAGCTGGCGCCGTACTGTTCCGCCACCGCGGGTGGCTCCCGGTGATATTTCTGGGCGTCCCGCTGATCGCGCAGGGCGAGATGGCCCATCACCTCTGGGTCATCGGACTCAGCCTCGTTGTACTGGGCGAAGGATGGCGGCTGTGGGGCGTCGCGGCGGCCGGAACCACCACCAGGCGTCGCTCGCGCAACGTTCAGCGGCTCGTCACCTACGGCCCTTTCGGCTGGAGTCGCAACCCGCTCTACAACGGCAACTTTCTCATCTGGATGGGCTTCGCGATCATCTCGGGAGTACTCTGGTTTCTCCCCATCGCGATAGTGCTGTTCGCCATCGAGTACACACTCATTGTGCGCTTCGAGGAAGGAGTACTCGAGAGCACCTTTGGCGAGGAATATCTCGACTACAAGCAACGCACGCCGCGCTGGCTCCCGCGTGCGCCGAAGCACTCCGAGAAGCACCCAACGGCCGGCGACTTCGACTGGCCCCAGGCGTGGCGCAGTGAGATCAGCACCTTTTTACAGTACGCACTCCTGATCGGAGCATTCGTGGTCAAGAGCCAACTCGACATTGGAGGCAGACCTACACCGTAGTCACGGTAGTCACCGCTGTCACCGTAGCACACCCACGAACGGCGCGAGCGATCCGTCGTTCGGCGCCGGGTTGAGATGCAGAACCTTCGCTAGCAGATCGTACACGTCCACATTTGGGAACGGCGGAATCGTCGATCCTTCCTTGAACGCGGGCCCGTGCGCTATGAAAATAGCGTTCATGGAGGCGTTGGCGTTGTCATAGCCGTGCGCGCCACCATCGGGGCCGCGCTTGCTCCCATGCGTCGTCTTGATGGTCCAACCGTCGTCGGCAACTCCCACTACCGGTGTTATGCGCCGACCCTCGCTGAAGTGCAGTCGCGCCGGCACGTCGGCCTTCAACCACACGGTCACATGCGGTAGACGCCTGATCTTTGTCACGAGCGTGGAGTCGTTTCCATCCTTTGCGGCTATCATGAGCACCGGCGACGTCGAGACGATGCGGACCGAAGTCGTGTCCAGCACGTCATCGAGATACACGACACGATTGGGTGACAGCGCGGACATCCCGTGATCCGAGACGATGATGAGGTTCACCTTGTTGTACAGTCCGCGCGCCTCCAGCCCCTGAACCAGTCGCGAGAGTGCGCTATCAACGCCGGCCGCCGCCGCTGCGGTCTGCGGCGCATCGGGGCCGAAGTCGTGGCCCGCGTGATCCGGCTCGCTGAAGTAGAGCGTGATCAGGGACGGCCGCTGTGCGCTCGGGAGATCCAGCCACGAGAGCACCGTATCGACGCGGGTGCCGAACGGGACGTCGCCATTGTACGGTTTCCAGCGACTCGGGCGAATTCCCTGCATCGCTACCTCCGCTCCCGGCCAGAACATCGCCGCCGCGTGTTCACCCTGTTTCTCGGCAGTCACCCAGATCGGCTCACCACCCCACCACCGGCTCTCCTTCGCCTCGGCGTTGCTCATCGTGAAGAGCGCCTTGAACTCAGGGTCGTATATCGTATTTCCCACGATCCCGTGATGCTCCGGGTACAGCCCCGTGACAATTGTGTAATGGTTGGGGAATGTGAGCGTCGGAAAGGACGGAATCATCGCGTCCGCCTTCACCCCTTGCCGAGCCATCCGGTGCAGCGTGGGCACCGAATCCACATCCAGATAGCTGCGCCTGAACCCGTCTAGCGACACGAGAATCACGACCGGCGTGTCCGCCCTGACTCCGCGCGCCGTCGAGCTGGCCGGCTCTGGTGACTGGCCTGGCTGCTGCACTGGCGGCGTGCATGCCATGATAAACGCAGCCGCGATAGTGGATACGACAAAAGCAACCGGTGCCACAATGGAGCGACGGGAAAGGATCATCACGGAATCGTTATGGGACGGCCCGATGGCGCCCTCTATACAACCAATCAGCGCTGTGGTCTGCCGGGCGGATCGTCGCTCTTGAACACGTCCGCATTGAGGGCGATGTACTCGCGCATGTTCTGCGGCACATCTTCCTCCGGAAAGATGGCCGTCACCGGACATTCGGGCTCGCACGCCCCGCAATCGATGCACTCATCCGGATGGATGAACAGCTGCTTCTCACCCTCATAGATGCAGTCTACCGGACACACGTCGACACACGCGCGGTCCTTGGTGTTGATGCAGGCTTCAGTGATTACGTAGGGCATTGTTTAGCAGTCGTTTCTGCCGGCAGGGTTACTCTTATCAAAGATAGACCCAGGGTCGCGGATTTCAACTTGATGAGAGGCATTGCGCTGCAGCCATTCATGTTCGACGCCTGTGCTACCGCCAGGGCGGCACTCCGTCCTTCCACTTGAGCTCGGGATTGTCGCGATACAGTACCACCTTTCGGCCAATCACCTGGATCACTTCCGCCCCAGTCGCGTCGGCCAACGCTCGCGCCACCTCGCTCACTGGAGCCGCGAGATTGCGGCTGATGTCCGCCTTCACAAGCTCGCGCGTGCGCAGCACCTCGTCGGCCGCCCGAGTCAGCGTATCCGTGATCCCCTGATGCCCGACGTGCACCAGCACCGGAAGCCGATGCGCGTCGCCGCGCAGTTCCGCCCGCTCTTTGCTCTTCATTGCTTGTGGTTCTCCCGCCCTATCAGTGTGAAAAACGGCCTCACGTCCACCGGTACGCTGTTCCAGTAGTCGCGTCGTCCTGTATCGCGGCGCATCGCCTGAAAGTGTAGATGCGGAACCGGAGCGTTGCCGGTCATCCCCACATAGCCCACCAGGTCACCCCGCGAGACGTGTGCCCGCTCCGCCAACCCATTGGCATAGCGTTGCAGATGTGCGTAATAGTAAATGAACCGGCCGTCGTCGTCGGTCATGTAGATGGTCGTGCCGCCAAGAGGGCTCTGGCTCAGCCGGACGATATTCCCAGCCTCAGCCGCCACCACCGGCGTCCCCATCGGCGCCATGATGTCGCTCGCGCGGTGGATGCGACCACCGTCGCGTGCCTCGTTGAAGCTGTCTGGGATCCCGGACGGCGCGACGCCCACCACCGGGACCATCAGCGGGCTGACCTTGAAGTAAACAATGTCGCTCGCGTCGGCCGGCGCGCTCGCTCGTGCCGAGCCAACACCGCCGGGATTTGCCCGCGGCTTGAGTGGAGTGAGACTCGCGGCGCATCCCGCCGCCGCCCATATGAAGGCGGCGACGGAGCACGCTTGCATGCTGCGGTACAAAACGCTCAGGGCGCGGCCTCCGCCTCGCCCTACAGCGACGCCGCCTGCACCGACATCGGCGAGTCGAGTTTGACCGTCATCCGGCTGCCACTCGGGATGCACGCGTCGTACTTGGAGGTCTGATTGGCGAGAATGGCCCCCGCTGCCGCTCCGGCCGCTGCGCCTATCATCGTTCCCTTTGTCTTGGAATCCCCACCTAGCACGTTGCCCGCAACCGCGCCTACCGCGGCACCACCCAGCACCTTGCCGGCATCGCTGCCGCTTGGGGAGCGCACCTTTTCAGTTTGGGCATCGACAATCTGGCCGTCTATCGGATAGCTCTTTCCCTCGTACATCACCGAGCGAACCCCAAGACCAATGGACATCTTCTCGCCCGCACGCTTGCTGCGCTGGAGCGACGTCACTTCCAGCACCGCCGTAGCGCCGGCCGGAATCACAACGCCATTGGATCCCGTCACCGCATCGGCCAACGTCGCGGTGATGCGGTCACCGACCGTGTTGGTGTTGGTGCACACGCGCTGCCCCGTTTCCAACGCCAGGCTCGTTCCGGCCGCAACGATCCCAACCGTCCCCTCCGCCCGCCCGGAAGACGCCGGCGTGTCCTCAACCGTATTTCCCGATGGCGTGATGACGGCCGGAATCTGCGTGCGGACCGGAGTCGGTTGCGGCGGAGGCGGCATCGTTTTCGTCACAGTCTGTTCACGTGTGGGAGTCTGTGCCACACGCGCCCGTGTCACGGGAGCCTTTGCCACCGGAGGCGCGTCAGAATGCGCGACAGAATTCGTTGCCGAGCGCGGAGCCGCACGTGTCACCGGGGCAGACGCCACCGGCGCGCGCTCCACCGCGACAGCGGGCGGAACCTCTGGCGGAGCTGCTGCCGGTGGCGTGGTCGGTACATCCTGCAATTGCGGCTGGGCCGCCGTGTCCCGGTTAGACAGCTGCAGGTCGCGCGTGAGCGACGAGTCCTGCGCCAGCACATCGGAGTTGTTCCTGTTCTTGTCGCCATTGCATGCGGCCAGAACAAACAACGCTACGGTCGTGTAAACCGCCGGGCCTTTGAGTCGCATCGTGGAGTGGGTGGTTAGAAGCGGCCGCGCATTATTGACGGCGGGATGCGGTCATTCACCCTGCGATGTTCACCACGCGGATCACAGTGATCGCCATCCACCGTTCCACCGCGAATCACG
>JBBSHV010000102.1:0-8891 GCA_038232435.1 Gemmatimonadales bacterium
CCGCAATGCTTCACCCCAGATTCCGCGCCCACGCACAAATTGCGAGGCGTACGTGACCGGCATGACGCCGATGCTCTGGAGCAGATAGCCACCTGCGAAATCGGCGTCCCGGGGGCGGTGCATGTCCTCCGATATGAGTCCGCCAGGGATGCCCTTGAACGGTCGGATGTCCTCGTCGAACTGTCCCCATATCTGGAGACCGGTATGCGCCATGAAGTTGCGGCCGACCTGTCCGCTGGAATTGGCAAGCCCGTTCATGAGCAGAAGACGTGGCGTTTCCACGGCGCCTGCGCACAGGAACACGTCGCGGCAGCGCTGGCGCTGCTCAACGCCATCATGCGTGTAAACAACTCCCGTGATACAGCCCGTGCGATCTGTCTCCAGTGCCGTGACAAAGCATTCCGGACGAACTTCCGCTCCGGCACTGATGGCCAGCGGGACGTACGTAACGTCCATGCTTCCCTTAGCCCCAGTGCTACACCCGGCCTCGCAGAAGCCGCGATTGGTGCACGCGTCGCGCCAGCCAACTTCTGGCTGATAATACGAGCCGGACAGTGCCGCGTTGGGACCTGGCGCGGTGCGGATTCCCAGCGGTGCGCAGCCACGCTCCATCAGCTGCGCGGGCCCGTTCAACGGGAGCGGCTCCAGAGGATACGGCCTGCGCCTCGGCGGTCCCCAGGGATATGGCGTCGGGCCGGAGACGCCGAGGAACCACTCAAGCTCGTCGTAGTAGAGCGTGAGTTCTTCGTAAGAGATGGGCCAGTCTTCGCCGACGCCAAACTCCGTGCGCAGATGGAAGCCGTCGGGCATTGGTCGCGGCACGAACGCAGTGTAGTGGAGTGTTGAGCCGCCCACACCGGTGCCGGAGTTGTTGCGCCCGAACTCGACCGGGTCACCGCCCGCGCTCAGTCGCTCGTCGCTCCAGTACAGCTTGGACTGCTCGCGCTCGTCTGTGGCGAAGTCGAATGCTGGGTTCCAGTGCCGCCCCGCTTCGAGCGCGACAACCGAACATCCGGCCGCCGCGAGTCGCGCCATCAATGGAGCCCCACCCGCACCAGTGCCAATCACAACTGCGTCTACCGGCTCATTCGGGTTGTGTCGGGCGCTCTTGGTGTCCGCAGCCAAAGCTGCGTGCTCACTCATGAGTTTCAACGTGCTCGACACCTGACGGTTGAGATACCCCGCTCACTGGTCGTGGCTCGAATTGCGCTAACCGGTTGAGGCCAATCTGTTGCCATCCGTGCGCGTCCGCAAAGCCGGCATATCCGATCTCGTCTTCGGCGAGCGGGTGGCTGTAGTAGCATTCGACCACTTCGGCGAGTAGCTCTTCAAAGAATCTGCTCGATGGCATCATGTCCCAGGTGGCGCCGCGCGCATCGCCGCGCTGTACCGCGGCGAGCACTGCATCCTGCTCTGCGATGTCGAGAGCCTCAAAGCGAACATCGCGCTCGTTGCCCAACGCGGCGCGGGCGGTCTCGTCCAGGCCGCGCAGTCCGCGCCGGTAAGCTTCTCCATCAGGTGGCATGCTGTTGTAGCGCCAGCCGTTGGTCGTTCCTTCAGCGAGCCGCTGGTCAACTGCTCCCGCCAGGTCAACGGGACGCTCACGGTCGGGTTGCGGAATGAGTCGGTCGCACACGCTTTGAAGCGTCCTGAACTCTGCGCCTGTGAAAAAGCGCGGCTCTGCCTTGTCCGTCTTTGCGTGTGCGGCAATGCGACCCTTGAGCACCTCGTGTGTCTTGGGCGCGACAAGATCCGTTTGCAGCAGCCGACCCACGGTACCAGACGGATATGTGGCAGGCGTATGTGATTGTAACTGTGGCTGAGTACTCTTCGGTATCAAACCCATAGTGCCGCATTCGCGCGGTTACGCATCTCCACCGTGCTTCGCGTACGCCGTCGCTTCTGGCGCAACGCCCGGCTTCTCCTGCCACTTGTTACATGCGCTTGAGCCGCTCACGATGAGTGCGTAATTCTTGAGCTCCGGCTGCACGCAGCGACTGACGCGTCCAGCGATGTCCGGTGTTCGGTGCTCCTCCACGTCCCAGTAGCGGCATGTGAGGCAGACGCCCACCTTGTCCTTTTGCGGTAGGTCTAGCGCTTTCTTGACGTCCTGGAAGTGTGCGTATGTCGGCATGTTTTCCCCGAGTTAGTGTGAGATAGTGTAAACCAACCATCTTTCCGGTGATTGCGCTCCGCACGCAACGGGCCATTCTGCTGCCGTTATAGCGAACCACTTCAGGCCAAAAGGCGTAATCTGCTGCTCTGTTGCGACTGATTCGACACCGTTGCGAGCAGCAGCTTCACCGGGATCAACTCGATCTCCGCACCTATGCGCTCCCAGCCCCACAATCAACCGAGAACCGCTCTGGGACCCGTTCTAGCCGTCGGGGCGCGCTTGCGACCTTACGACCCGTGTCGCATTTTGGCGAATGAAATACAATGACGTCCAGAATTGCCTGGGCGGGACATTCGTCGCACCCGACGTTCCCGTTGTCGATGTGTACGACCCGAGCAGCGGGAGTGTGATCTCCCGAGTCCCGATGTCGGCCGCACGCGAGGTGGACGCGGCCGTCCAGTCGGCGCAGGCGGCCTTCCCCAAATGGGCGGCTACACCGATCAAGGAGCGGGTGCAGGTCTTCTATAGGTACAAGGCGCTGCTCGAAGAGCACGTGGATGAGCTTGCGGCGCTCGTCACCGAAGAAAACGGCAAGACCGCGAGCGAGGCGAGGGCCGAGGTGCTCAAGTCGGCGGAGCTGTCGGAGTTTGCGTGCTCGTTGCCGCAGATCGTGCCGGGTGAGATCCTGGAAGTGAGCCGCGGCGTCGAGTGCCGGGTGGAGCGGTATCCGGTTGGAGTGGTTGCGGCGATCACGCCGTTCAACTTTCCCAACATGGTGCCAAACTGGTCCATCCCCAACGCGCTCGCGCTTGGGAACTGCATGATCCTGAAGCCCTCGGAGCTGGTGCCGCTGAGTGCGCGGCGCATCGCCGAGCTGCTGAGCGAGGCGGGACTTCCGCCGGGTGTGCTGCAGGTGGTGCACGGCGGACGCGAGGCGGTCGAGGCGATCTGCGACCATCCGGGGATCGCGGCGGTGAGCTTTGTGGGGTCGACAAAGATTGCCAAGGTGGTGTACCGTCGCGCCACGTCCAATCTCAAGCGCTGCGTCGCACTTGGCGGCGCCAAGAACCATCTCATCGTCATGCCGGACGCGGATCGTGAGATGGCGGCGAGCAACATCGTCGCCTCAATGTCGGGGTGCGCGGGACAGCGGTGCATGGCAGCGTCGGTGATGCTCGCGGTGTCGGAGACGGATTACATCATCGATCGGATGGTGGAGCACGCGCGCTCGATGGTGCCTGGGCGCGACATCGGCCCGGTGATATCGGCGGCCGCGAAGGAGCGCATCACTCACTTCATCGACGAAGCCGAAGCTGCCGGTGCCAAGGTGCTCGTGGATGGGCGCAAGACCACCGTTCCGGGACGCGAGGGCGGCTACTACATCGGGCCCACGATTATCGACCATGTGACACCGGACATGGCGATCGCACAGGAAGAGGTGTTCGGGCCGGTGCTCGTCATCGTTCGCACCAAGGATGTGAACGAGGCGCTCGCGGTGGAAAATGCTTCACCGTACGGCAACGCGGCCTCGGTGTTCACCGAGAGTGGCGGTGTTGCGCGTCACGTGATGGAGAATGCGAGCGCTGGAATGATCGGCGTCAACGTCGGCGTGCCGGTGCCACGCGAGCCGTTCTCGTTCGGTGGATGGAACGACTCCAAATTTGGGGTCGGCGACATCACGGGACGCGGCTCGATCGAGTTCTGGACGCAGGCAAAGAAGATGACGACTAAGTGGAACAAGGAAGCTGGCGTAAACTGGATGAGCTGATAAGGCTCTAGGAGACTGCAATGCCGGATCGCTCCATCAACTTCACCGGAATTTGTTTCGAGAACCCGTTCCTTCTCTCATCGGCGCCGCCGACCGAGTCGGAGAACAACATCCTTCGCGCTTTCGACGCGGGATGGGGCGGTGTGGTTACCAAGACCATCGGGCTGCATCCGGTGGTAAATGTTGTCGGTGCAAAAGCGAAGTTCATGCGCACCGCCGCCGAAGATGCATCGGTATCGATGAAGAAACGTCCCGGTGCCGCGCTGCACTCGTCCTGGAACTGGGAGCTCATCTCCGACAAGCCGCTGGACTGGTGGATGCCGCGGCTGCGCCGAATCAAGGAGGCACATCCGACGCGCGTGCTCATCGCGTCGATCATGGCGGGTTCGGGCAACGATAAGGAGCTGCGCAACTGGCAGACGTTGGCCGAGGCGTGCCAGGAGAATGGAGCGGATGGTCTTGAGTTGAATTTTTCGTGTCCGCACATGGACCGGAAAGACATGGGCTCCAACATCGGCAAGGATGAAGGGCTGTGCTCGGTTGTGACGGAAGCGGTGAAGGAAGTCGCCAGGATTCCGGTGTGGTGCAAGCTCACACCCGCGACGCGCGACATGGTGGTGGAGGCGGGCGCATGTTTCCGCGGCGGTGCTGACGCTGTGGTATCGTCCAATACCTTTCCGTCGCTTCCGATGATCGATCCGGAGACGCTCGAGTTCGAGATCAACGTGGATGGTCGTGTCTCCGCCGGTGGGCTGGGTGGCCCCGCGATCCTGCCGATGTCGCTCGCCAACATGGCACGCATGACCAAGACGTTCCCTGACCGCGGGTTCTCCGGCATCGGCGGAATCTCCGACTTCTCGCAGGCGCTGTCGTACTTCCTGCTCGGCTGCGGCACGGTGCAGGTGTGCACGTCGGCGATGCTGGATCATGCCGTTGGGCCTGAGGTGATCAAGCGGCTCAACTCGGGGCTGGACGCGTTTCTGGAACGGCACGCCGCCGATGGCTGGAATTGCATCGAGGACTTCCGTGGCAGCCGTCGCGACCGTGTGGTGTCGCAATCGGAGATAAGGCGGCCCGATCCGAGCACATACGAGGGCGGGTACGAGCACGTTGAAGGATACGCGGCGCCGGATGAAGCGGCGGTGAGTCTCTGATGGGCACAGTTACAGAAGGGATGGACACGCGCACGCTGGCGCATGAGATGCCGCCGGTGGATCACACGCCGCGCCCGTACACGGGACCGTCGCGCGAGGAGATCCTGGCGATGCGCCGGCAGTACACCAACCCGACGATCTTCACGACGTACAAGGAGCCGCTACTCATCGTCGAGGGATACATGCAGTATCTCTACGACGAGACTGGGCGCCGGTATCTCGATCTGTTCGCGGGGATCGTCACCGTTTCGGTGGGCCACTCGCACCCGGAATATGTGCGCCGAGTGCAGGAGCAGGTCGGCATACTACAGCACGCGACCACCATGTACCTGCACCCGAACTTCGCGCTGTTCGCCAAGAAGCTCGCGATGAAGATGCCGCCCGGCATCGACGTCACCTACTTCGTGAACAGCGGCAGTGAGGCCAATGATCTCGCCGTAACGATGGCTCGGCTATACACCGGTAACAGTGACGTGATCGGTGTGCGCAATGGCTATCACGGCGGCAGTCCGAGCGCGATGGGTCTGACGTCACACAGCACGTGGAAGTTTCCCGTGGGTGGCGACGGACGCGTGCATCACGCGATGAATCCGGATCCGTTCCGCAGTCCGTTCACCGGAACGCCGGAAGAGATCGCGACCAAGAGCGCGCACGACATTCGCGATCTCATTCGGTTCTCGACACCGGGCAAGGTCGCGGCGTTCATCGCCGAACCGATTCAGGGCGTGGGCGGCGCTACTCACGGTGCGCGCAACTATCTCAAAGAAGCGTACGACATCGTGCGCGACCACGGCGGCCTCTGCATCGCAGACGAAGTTCAGACCGGCTTCGGACGCACGGGCGAACACTACTGGGGCTTCCAGAACTTCGGCGTAACGCCGGACTTCGTGACCATGGCCAAGGGAATCGGCAATGGCGCGCCACTGGGCGCGGTATCGACGCGCATGGACATCGCCAAGACGCTGACACAGCGACTGCACTTCAACACCTTTGGCGGCAATCCTGTATCCATGGCGGCGGGTCTCGCGGTGCTGGACATCATCGACGAAGACGGGCTGCAGGAGAACTCGCGCGTCGTTGGCGGGCGGCTCAAGGTGGGACTGGAGAAACTGATGCGCGCGCATCCACTCGTGGGTGATGTTCGCGGTATGGGTCTCATGCTCGGCGTGGAGCTGGTGCGCGATCGCGGAACCAAGGAGCCAGCCAAGAGCGAGACGCTGGACGTGCTCGAAGCGGCGCGGGAGATGGGCGTACTGGTGGGCAAGGGTGGTATCGATGGCAATGTTCTTCGCATCAAGCCACCGATGTGCATCTCAGCCGATGACGTTGACTTCACGCTGGATGTTCTGGACAACGCGTTTTCGATGGCTGCTAAATAGTAGCAGCTTGATACTTAAGGACCAGACAAGAGTTTCAGGAGTGGCTGCATGCGGTTTGACCGGGTAATCAAGGGCGGCAACGTCGTCACGCCCGCCGGCACGTACACGGGCGACGTTGGTATTGTGGGAGAAAAGATCGCAGCGCTCGGTGTCGATCTGGACACCGATGGAGCGGATGTGATCGACGCTAGTGGGCACCACGTGATCCCGGGCGTGCTCGACGTTCACGTGCATCTGGAGCTTCCGTTCTGCGGAACCGTGTCCGCCGATGATTACCGCACCGGTACACGGGCTGGCGCGCGCGGCGGCGTGACGACCGTGATTGATTTCGCGAGTCCATACGCGGGCGAATCGCTGAATGATGCGGCCGACAACTGGCTAAAGAAGGCGGAGGGGAAGTCACTCGTGGACTACACCTTTCACATCTGCATCACGCGCTGGCAGGAGCACAAGGATCAGATCAAGGGGATGGTGGAACGAGGATTCCCCACCTTCAAGGAGTTCATGATCTACGAGTCCGAGGGGTGGCAGTCAGACGATCGCGCGCTCTTCGGCACGTTGGAAAAGATGAAGCAGCACGGTGCGATGCTGCTGGTGCACGCTGAGTCGGCGCGGGTGCTGGACGAGTTGATCGAGCGGCATCACACGCCTGAGCTGATGCAGCAGTATGGAGCGCGACTGCACGGGATCACGCGTCCCAACTTTGTGGAAGCGGAAGCGATCCAGCGCGTGGTGCAGTGGTGCGAGGCCACAGGAGGCCAACTGTACATCGTGCACATGTCCACCGCGCAGGGCGCTGACATCATCACGGCGGCGCAGGCGCGCGGCGTTCCGGTGATCGCGGAGACATGCGTGCAGTATCTGGTGCTGGACGATTCCGTGTTCGCGCGTGAGGACGGTCATCTCTTCGCGTGCTGCCCGCAGCTCAAGAAGCCGGAGGACTCCGCGCGACTGTGGCAGGGGCTGCGTCACGGCGAAGTGTCCGTCATCTCGACGGACACTTGCACCTTTACGCGCGAGCAGAAGTCAATGTGGAACGGCGACTGGACCAAGATCCCGATGGGGATGCCAGGGCTGGAGACGCTGCTCCCGGTGACGTACACGCGTGGCGTGCTCGGGGGGCAGATCACGTTGGAAGAGATGTGCATGAAGCTGAGTACGAACCCGGCGAAGATCATGGGGCTCGCTCCACGCAAGGGAGCGATCCAGGTCGGCGCGGACGCTGACATCGCGATCATCCATCCCACGAGCACACGCACGGTGTCGCCAGACGAGATGGAGACGAATGCGGACTGGTCGCCGTATGAAGGATGGGAGCTGGCCGGGTTCGCACGCACCACGCTGTCGCGCGGCGAAGTGATCGTTGACGATTACACGGTCGTTGGGCGCGAAGGGCGCGGTCAGTGGCTGCCACGGTCCTCGGCTGGGCTGCAATCCTCAGCAGCTCCGGCGCAACGAGCCCAATCGAGCTCGACGTACAGCAACACCATGGCAGGGGTGTAATGGCTATAACCGCGGCGAGGGCCGCGGGCACCGCAGGTGGCCCGTACGCAACGGACACGCAGGACTTCGTCACCACTGACGAGGACCTGTCGCAAAGCCCGCTCTGGAACCCCGATCTGGCACCGACTGCACTTGCTCGGCGCACCTGGTCCACGTACAACATCGCGGCACTGTGGATCGGCATGAGCGTCGTCATCACGACGTACACGCTCGCGTCGGGGTTGATGATTCAGGGGATGATGTGGTGGCAGGCGATGGGGACGATCCTGCTCGCCAACGTCATCGTGCTCATTCCGATGGCTCTGAACGCGCACGCGGGGACCAAGTACGGAATTTCATTTCCCGTGTTGTGTCGCGCGGCATTCGGTGTGCGTGGCGCCAATGTGCCGGCGGTGCTGCGAGCGATCGTCGCATGCGGATGGTTCGGAATTCAAACGTGGATCGGCGCGCTGGCAATCAACGCGCTGTTCCAGGCGGCATGGCCGGGTTGGGCACAGCTGCCCGGCACAACGGTAATCGCGTTCGCGCTCTTCTGGCTGATTGAAGTCGCGATCATCCTCAAGGGAACGGAAGGGATCAAGGTTCTGGAGAGCTGGTCAGCACCGCTGTTGCTGGGCGGTGGTGCGATCCTTCTATGGTGGGGAATCTCGCGCGGCGGTGGGCTGAGTAATGTTCTCGCGCAGTCGCAGAGGTTGCAGCAGCACAGCAATGTGTCGTTATGGAAGATATTTCCCGCGGCGCTCACCGCGAACGTTGGATACTGGGCGACGTTGAGCCTGAACATCCCGGACTTCACGCGTTACGCGCGGAGCCAGCGCTCACAGGTGCTGGGTCAGGCGCTGGGACTGCCGACCACCATGACCGCGTTCGCGTTCATCGGCGTCGCGGTGACGAGTGCCACGATCGTGATTTTCGGCCAGCCGATCTGGGATCCAGTTGTGTTGATCAGCAGGATCGGCGGCGCCGAAGTA
>JBBSHV010000103.1:0-8702 GCA_038232435.1 Gemmatimonadales bacterium
AACCACTGCATCTGTTACAATTTATGTATGTCGCACGTGATAGGTCTCATCTCGGATACGCACGGTCTCCTGCGCCCCGAAGTTCACAGGGCGCTCGCCGGCGTGGATCTGATTCTGCATGCTGGTGACGTCTGCGGCGATGATATCCTGGACGAGCTTGCGCTCATCGCGCCGGTTCAGGCGGTACATGGAAACTGTGACTATCCGGGCGACCCGCGATTGGAGTCATCGCTGGATGCCGTATTCGATGGCCTTCGCGTCCACGTCAGCCATGGCCACGAGCTCGGCCGCCCAAAGCCGGCGCAGCTGCTGGCGAAGTACGACGCCGACGTGATCGTTTACGGTCACACGCACCAGCAACTCATTCATCGAGATGGTGATCGGCTGGTGATAAACCCGGGCGCCGCCGGGCCGCGGCGTTTTGATCTGGTTCCGAGCGTCGCACGCCTCACCATCACCGACGGTCACGCCGACGCGGAACTGATCCCGCTTGCCTGATTCTGATGCGGTCGCACCTCTCGCGACGCGCGAGGTGCGCGTGTACACGCTCGACAGCGGCGACAACGAGTTGGCGCGACAGGCAACACGGCACATTCTGGCCAGGCTGATCGGATTGATGCCGGCAGACATCCGCTTCGACGTTGGCGACAAGGGAAAGCCGTACCTGCAGAACGATCGCGCGCTGTACTTCTCGGTTTCGCATTCGCACGATGTCTCGATGATCGCTATAACCCGCGTCTCAGACGTCGGCGTGGACATCGAGCGCGTGCGTGCCGTACCCCGCGCGGAAGACATCCTGCGCCGATTCTTCTCGCACGAAGATGTTACGTCAATCCTGAGCGATGACCATCGCGAACTCCGGTTCGTGGAAGCGTGGACACGTGGCGAGGCCAGAGTCAAGGTGCGCGGCGCGAGTGTGTGGGAGGCGGCGACGCCGGATCCCACTGTCACGGTGCGCCCACTCAACGCGCCGAAAGACTTCGCCGCGGCTGTCGCCGTAGGTGGCACGACCGCGGAATGGAACGTCACGCAGCTGACGATCAGGATCGCTGAGCTGCTAGAGAGCTAGCGCGAGAGTTAGCGCGAGGGTTAACGCGAGGACGAGAGCTAAAGAAAAGATCTGCCCTGCACGCCGCGCGGTACCGCGATTCCGAGTGCCGCGCACGCAGATGGCATGACGTCCACCGTCCGGCGCGGACTTCCGGTGATCCGGCGATTTGTGAGCAAGGGCACCAGCATGTGCTCCCGATGCAGTGCGCCATGCGATGACATGTGTTGAATCGGTTCATACTTCGCTCGCAGATCCCAGTCGCGCGAGGCCGAGATGATGATGTCGCCGCTGCGGTCGCACGCCGTCAACCGCGCGATCTGAACTATCGCGTCAGGATAATCGCTCTCGATCATCATATCGTATGCCTCGTCACCGGTCAGCGCATTCTGCTCGCCGATGCCGAGTGGATCGCCGGTGATCGGACGGTACGTGTAAGTAGAGTCCGTCCATTCAACAACCGCGCTGCCACGAGCGCTGGAGCGTAGCTCACACGATCGCGGTGATACAGGCAACAGCAGCACGTCAATCGAGTCGCGCGACAGAAGCTCATTCGCGAGATCATTCCATCTCGAGGCGAGCGATGGCCAGAACAGCCGCTTGCGCCGCGCCAGCTCGACGTACACATGCGCCATCGCGTTGCCGCTCACCATCACCGCCACGTCCGGATTGCGCGTGAAAACCCATGGATGCGCCAGCACTCGGTATCCCATTGAGGCTACGAAGCCGGCAAGGTCTTCATGCTGTGTCACGGAAGAATGGCCGTGATCGCTCACGACCCAGAGGTGCGTCGAGTTCCACGTCCCAGCACGCTCGGCGTCCTCGCGAATGCGAGCCACGACGTCGTCCACGATGCGCATCGCATCAACAAGCATTGGTGCGTCGTGCCCGGATGCGTGTGACGTCTTGTCGATCCCGGTGAACGCGGCGAACACATAGCGTGGCTTCTCCGCGTGTACGCGCTGCACGACGTCATCGGCGACACGGCGGTCGATGTCGAGCCAGCCGCTCACGTTGCCTCGAAAGTGCGTGATCGATGTACGCGCGACGTACGCCAGGCTCTGGCCGATGCTCTGACGCCGCGGCAGTCCACGCCCGATCATGTTGAGCGCGCCCAGGCTGGAGTCAGCCAGCTCGAACATGGTGCGCGTTTCCGGCATGAGATCGCGATTCACATGCCGCATCTCCGCGCCGACGTAACTACGAGCGTGGCCGGGCCATCCCGACGCCGTGCGCGCCCGGTCGTACCAGCGCAGCCCCGGCAGACCCACGGAGCCCGGATGGCACCCCGTAAGGAATGGCGCGTACGCGGGTCCGGTGACCGACGGGAAGACACTGGTAATGGTGTGCAGCGTGCCCTCATCACGGATGCGCGCGAGTGCGGGGAGCGCTCCCGACGTAATGGCGGATGCCAGCTTGTCGGGACGCGCCCCATCAGCGACGAGAGTTATGACTGTTTGGATAACCGTTTGTGTGACCGTTTTTATGACCGTATCTACGGAGGGCACTAGATTCGGGTATGGCAAAAACCAGCGCGTCGCAATCTACGAGAAAGCGCGCCGCTCGCACCGTGGCGAGGGAAACCACGGATGCGCCAGCGGCCAACACATCCGCCGAGGAAGTGAAGCAGGCTAGAGGACAGGCCACGAAGCAGACTGTAGCAAAGACGGTGAAACGCGGCGGCAAGTCGCCGCGCACCGCCTCCGGCAAGCGCGTGAACCCCGAGCTCCTCAAGGAAGCCAGCGATCAGGCGCTCGCCGGGACCAAGGAGCGCACCGAGGCCGGTCACCGAAAGGCGGGGCGGACGCCGCCGTCGCAGACTGAATCGACCCGTCAATCGGGAGCGACACGCAAGATCGACGAGTCGCTGCGCGACCTCACAACGCCCTCCGTCACCGAGGACGAGAAGCTGCTGCAGGCGCCGACCGCGGCAGAGGAGGATTACACCAAGAGCGACCCGTGGCGCGTGATGCGGATCACGGCCGAGTTCGTCGAGGGAATGGATGCTCTTGCGGCCATCGAGAAGGGAATCGCCATCTTCGGCTCCGCCCGAACTGGTCCCGACGACCCGATGTACAAGGCCGCCGAGGAGACCGGCCGCTTGCTGGCGGAAGCCGGCTTTACCGTGCTCACGGGCGCCGGCCCGGGGATCATGGAAGCGGGAAACAAGGGCGCAAAGGAAGCGGGTGGCCACTCGGTGGGCTGCAACATCGAGCTCCCGTTCGAGCAAGGCTCCAATCCGTACGTGGATACGCTGGTGAACTTCCGCTACTTCTTCGTTCGCAAAACGATGTTCGTGAAGTACTCCAACGCATTCATCATCTTTCCGGGCGGGTTCGGGACACTGGATGAGATGTTCGAGGCAATCACGCTCATCCAGACGGGAAAGATCTACCAGTTTCCGGTGATTCTCTTTGGCCGCGCGTACTGGGCCGGACTGGTGCGCTGGCTGCAATCACGCGTGCTGCTGGAGAAAAAGATCTCGGCCGGCGATCTCGACCTTCTGATTCTGGCAGATGACCCGCGCGAAGCCGTTGACGCGGTGCTCCAGGCTTATGCCGCGGGAACGACCAGGCGCAAATTGACTCGTCCCAAGCACGCGTGATCAAGCACTACATCAAGCAGCACATCAACAGGTAAGAATGGCATGAGCGATAAAACATCACCGGTATCGGCGTTCATCCGCGACAACTTCCGCCACTTCAACGCGGCGGCGCTCGTCGATGCTTCGGACGCGTACAGCAAGCATCTGGCGAACGGTGGCAAGATGCTCGTCACGCTCGCCGGAGCGATGAGCACCGCCGAGCTGGGCCGTTCGCTCGCCGAGATGATCCGGCAGGATAAGGTGCATGCAATATCGTGTACCGGCGCCAACCTGGAGGAAGACATCTTCAACCTTGTGGCGCACGATTATTACGAGCGTGTGCCGCACTACCGCGATCTGTCCCGCGCCGATGAACAGGCTCTTCTGGAGCGGCACATGAACCGCGTGACCGACACGTGCATCCCCGAGATGGAAGCGATGCGCCGCATCGAGAGCGTTGTGCTGGAAGAATGGGTCGCCGCCGATAAGAAAGGCGAGCGTTACTTTCCGCACGAATTCATGTACAAGATCCTGAAGAGCGGCAAGCTAAAGGGCGAATACCAGATCGATCCCAAGAACTCGTGGATGCTCGCCGCAATGGAGAAGAACCTTCCGATGTTCGTGCCCGGATGGGAAGACTCCACGCTCGGCAACATGTACAGCGGGCACGTGATTTCCGGCGACGTGAAGAACGTGCACACCGTGCGTACTGGAATAGAATACATGACGCAGCTCGCGAGCTTCTATACCGATCTCACCAAAAGCACCTCGCTCGGCTTCTTCCAGATCGGCGGCGGCATCGCGGGTGACTTCCCCATCTGTGTCGTTCCCATGCTGCACCAGGATCTGCAACGAAACGAGGTCCCGCTGTGGGGCTACTTCTGCCAGATCAGCGACTCCACCACCAGCTACGGCTCGTACTCCGGCGCGGTGCCGAATGAGAAGATCACCTGGGGGAAACTCGGTGTGGACACGCCGAGCTTCATCGTGGAAAGTGATGCCTCCATCGTCGCTCCGCTCATGTTCGCAATGATCCTGGGATGGTGACGGGTGTCAGTCGTCCCGTGCGATTATACGATGAACATGCTCATGTCCGAGCCGCACGTGGGGCACGCGATCGCGCCTGGCGCCAGGGAGTGTCCACAGTGAGAGCACTCCCTCGTCAGTTCCCCGGTGTGGGCGTTGCGCCGCGCGCGTCCGGCGCGCACGCGTAAAACGATCATCGCGACGAGCGCGGCTGCCAGTACGACAGCGGTGATCAACAACACTGCGTCGGTATGGCTCATGATTGGCCTTCGCACAACAGTTGGCGTAGGCCGATAGCCCGCATCGTGACCGACGTTTGGTGAATCAGTAGGCTGAACAACATCCTCAAATAATACCGTCCCGAGCGCACAGAGCGAGGACGAAGAAGAGGGCGGGGACGAGGCACGGCAGCTATCGGCGCAGCTGGAATGGCACGCTTGAGCCAGTCCGGCGAACCCCGTCCTGAGTCCAACGTCAACCGCTAGGAGCGCCGCCACTCAAGTGGTTGCGACAGCGGCGTTCGGCGTCTAACAGGCAAAACTACGAAGAAGTGACGCCGTTTCGGCTTGTGTTCGGCACAATTCATGCGTTTGACCCAGTCACAACGCTACTATCAGCTCACCGGGAGATTACTACGATGGCAAGCAGTCAGAGCAACCAGAGCAGCCAGAACAGTCAGAATAACAGTGACGATCAGGGCCAGGGGCTTGATAACACTGTCAAGAACCCGGACGATTGGAAGACCGGCGACGAGCCAATGACCGGCGCTCAGCGCTCGTACCTGCACACGCTCGCGAGCGACGCCAACGAGGCCGTCGACGATAACATGACCAAGGCCGAGGCGTCCAAGAAAATCGACGAGCTACGTGACGAGACCGGGGTCGCCAATAGCGACCAGCGACGCGGCTAGCTTGCTCGCTAGTGGGACGGTAGGGGTGGAGCAGCACTGGATCGCTGCTCCACCTTTTTCTCGCCCTGCATCGATGCGTCTGCTTCGCGGAGCTCGCGCGTGAGAAAGAAGTTCAGCGTCGTCCGAATCACTGCCGTTGCCGCAAGCATCCCGATCTGAGTCCACGTCGGTGACACGGCGGTCGAGAGAATGTCGGAGCCCAGCTGGAACTCCAGAGCCAGCGTGAGATAGCGGCCGAGCGTCAGGCGGAGCGCCGTGAAAGCACCGCCCCTACTCCCGGTGATGTCGCGCACAAAGCCAATAGCAGCCATGACGACCCCGATGGTCACTACCAGGGCGCCTATTATCTCCACCCCGAGCCGCAGCCATTGCACACCGTTCTGAACGGCGTCTTCGGCGAAGGTGCCTAGCGGCGAGACGATTGGAGAGATCATCAGCACTGGTGGTCGGAGCGAGAGGAACGACTCAAGCAACTGTGTCCTGGGTGCAAGATGCCGTCCATGTGCGTAAGAGGTGCATGAGACGAGAATGCCAAGAATGTGCGGCATCGAATTGACCCGGTTTGATGGCCGTCGCGCCTCGGGGTATGTTGCAATCGCATCGCATCACGTATTCCCGAAAGCCGGAGAACAAGCCCATGTCCCGTTTGATGATCCGAAGCTGTGTCGCCGCGGCCCTCGCCGCGCTGGCTCCAGCCGTCGCGCATGCACAGGCGGCGAGCATCGCCGGAACCGTGACCGACTCCATCTCGGGTGCGCCAATAACTGGGGCACGCGTCGGCCTTTCGGGAATGGCGCAAGTAGCGACCACGAACGCGCGCGGCCAGTACAGCATCACCGGCCTCGGCTCAGGCGACTATACCGTGATCGCATCGGCGCCGAACAGAGCAAGCGCCATCCGCACCGTGCATACCGATGCAGTGGGAAGCGCACTCGCCAACTTCAAACTCGCGACCGGCTCAGCCCTCCTGCCAGGCGTCGTCGTCAGCGCGACGCGCTCGCCGGTGGCTGGACGCGACGTCACCGCTACCGTGCACGCAATGTCTTCGGAGCGCATCCGCACGAGCACCGCGCGTACCGCCGACGACTTACTGCGCGAAATGCCCGGTGTCGAGCTACCGCGCACATCGAGCACCGTCTCTGGCCCCGAGGAGATCGTCTCGATCCGCGGCGCCGATGAAGGACGCACCCTCGTTCTTCTCGACGACGTCCCACTCAACGATCCGTGGGGCGAGTGGATACAGTGGAACCGCGCTCCGCGTTTTCAGCTCGATCACGCCGAGATAGTCGAAGGCGGAGGATCCAGCCTGTATGGAAACTACGCGATGGGCGGAGTCATTTCGCTCTTCTCGCGTCCCATCGCGCCTCGTGGCTATGACGTCACGACGAGCGGCGGCAGCCGCGGCGAGGTCGACGCTTCGGTGTACGGCAGCGACGTCGTCGGCCGGCTCGGCTACTCGGTCGGGGCGGACTATGGTACTGGCGGAGGTTATCGGGTACTCGCGCCGGCGCAGCGCGGACCGGTCGACCGCGCGAGCGTGGTCACTCGCCGCAGCGTCAATGGGCGCGCCGAATACGCGCTCGACGACGCGACGTCGATCTTCGCGCGCGCGAGCTACTTCAACGATGACCGCAAGCTCGGCACTCCGCTCACCGGCCCGAACCAGCGCGACATCGCGAGCGGTACGCTCGGTGCCACGATCGGGTCGCTCCTCGGCGGCTCGCTCGCGCTTCGCGCGTTCGGTCAGACGCAACGTTACAACAGCCATGCATCGAGCGTGAACGCCTCGCGTACAATCGAGACGCCGATCGCGGCGCAACATATTCCAAGCCGCGACTTGGGAGCGTCGGCAGAGTGGTCGCGTCGCGCGGGCATGTTTGAGAGCGTGTCGCTCGGCGGCGACTTCCGCTACATGACAGGGCGCCTGGACGAGGATCTCTTTGCGCCCACTGGTACGGTGTCGGGCACTCGCAGCTCGGGCACTCGCAGCTCGGGCGGCTCGCAGCAGGTAGGCGGAGTGTTCGCGCAGGGCATACTCGCACCCGTCGAGGCGCTTCGCGTGGAGGCCAGTGCGCGTATCGACGGATGGCGCAGCTATCACGGATCGCGCGCCGAAAACTCGGCCACGATGTCGGCGTTCACGAGCTATCCTGACCGGACGAACACCGCGTTCGCGCCGCGGCTGGGCGTCAAGTATGCGCTCCTCCCATCGCTCACGCTGCGCGGCTCGTTGTATCAGGCATTCCGTGCGCCGACGCTGTCCGAGGAGTACAGAACCTTCTTCGCCGGCCCGAACACATTCATGGGAAATCCGCTGCTTACACCTGAGCATCTCACCGGCTACGACGGCGGCCTCGACTGGCAGCCATCGGCGATGCTGGAACTGCGTGCTACCACGTTCTTGAACAAGTACCGCGACCTGGACGACTTCGTGTTCCAGCGGTCCGGCGCGACGCAGGGTAGCGCGATCCTCAAGCGCCAGAACCTCGGCAGAGCCAGGTCAAAGGGTATCGAAGGTGAGGTTGCGCTACGTCCGGTCGAGCATCTCGGCTTCGTCGCGAGCTACAATTACGATGACGCGCGCGTGGTGTCCACCGGCAAGTTCCTGAACCGCGTTCCGCTTCAGCGCGGATCGCTCCGCGCCACGTACGACGACCCACGCATCGCGGATCTCAACATTGTGTACAGGTACGAAGGGTCCAATCATGCGCTCGGCGGTGCTCGACTCGAGCCCTTCTCTGTGGTGGACGTTGATGTGAGGCGCGAGATCCTCGCCGGTGCCGACATCTTCGTCGCCGTCGAGAACATCTTCGACCGCGAGTACGCCGTCAGCTTCTCAGGCCCGCTCGAGTTGATTGGCCTGCCCCGCACCATCCGCGGCGGCGTCTCAGTACACTCTTTCTGAAGCACGGAGATCAAACGAGTGTCATCGACTGCTCGGCTCTTTCTCGCACTCGGAAGCATCAACGCCGCACTGGCCGTCGGCTTTGGCGCCTTCGGCGCGCACGCTCTCAGGGCGCGCCTCACGCCCGAGATGCTGGCCGTGTATCACACCGGCGCCCAGTACCAATTCTATCACGCACTCGGATTGCTCCTGATCGGCGTCATAGCGATGCAGGCACCCGGCTTCGCAT
>JBBSHV010000104.1:0-8648 GCA_038232435.1 Gemmatimonadales bacterium
GTGGGCGCACGAGCAGTCGCCATCAAGGACGTGGAGCCGTGGACAATCGTCGCCGGTAATCCCGCCCGCGTCATCAAGCAACGCCCGCGATAGGTTGACTGCCGGTGCCAATATCCGTCCTCATCCTTACCCTGAATGAAGAGGCGAATCTCGCCGCATGTCTCGAGTCCGTCAAATGGTCGGATGACGTGGTCGTTGTCGATTCGTTCAGTAGCGACCGAACGGTTGAGATCGCGCGGGCTGCCGGGGCGCGGGTAGTTCAGCGCGCCTTCGACAACTTTGCCGCACAGCGAAACTTCGGGTTGCGGGAGGGGGGGCTCCGCCATCCGTGGGTGTTGCACCTGGACGCCGACGAGCGAGTTACGCCCGAGCTGCATCAGAATCTGCTGGAAGTCATCGCGTCCGACCCGAAAGACGCGTATCGCGTTGCCTCAAAGACGATGCTGCAAGGGAGGTGGCTAAAACATGCCGGGATGTACCCATCGTATCAGGTTCGCTTCGGCAGAAAGGAAACTCTGCTGTTCCAGCAGGTGGGGCACGGCCAGCGAGAGGCCATCTCACCGGACCGGCTCGGCACGTTGCGCTCTCCGTTGATCCACTACTCCTTTTCTAAAGGCATCACCGATTGGGTGGAGCGGCACAACCGCTACTCCACAGATGAAGCAGCTTACGCGTTGGAAGGGCTGGCGCACGGATTCGATCGGAGAGGGTTGTTCTCATTGAGCGACCCGACCCGACAACGACGCGCGCTCAAGGAGCTGTCGCGTCGTGTGCCGTTCCGTCCTCTGCTACGCTTCCTGTACAGCTACGTCTGGCGCCGCGGATTTCTCGACGGACGAGCTGGACTCACCTACGCGAGGCTACTCGCCACGTACGAGTATCTCACTGTACTGAAGACCAGGGAGATGCAAGGAGCCCGACAGGGGCGCTCGCCCTAACCTCGACCTCAGTACGACTCGTGGTACCGGTAATACGCGTACGATCCGTGCGAGCCGTAATAACGTACGTCGCGCTTGAAGTTGATGTCGTTGAGAATCGTGCCCAGCACGGATGCACGAACGTTGCGCAACTGTTCGACAGCAAACGCGAGAGATTCGTGCGTCGTCACACCTGCACGGGCGACGAGGACCACTCCACTCGCCGCGCTGCCAAGGATCGCGGCATCCGTGACCACATTCAGGGGCGGGGTGTCGAAGATGACCATGTCGTACATGTCCTGCACGTGCTCCATGAAGTCGCGCATGCGACCCGACCCCAGCAGCTCGGCGGGATTTGGAGGACGGACACCGGTACCGAGTACGCTCAACGTGCCGCTGGTTCCAAGGTTGACCTGTCTCACGGCCGCCTCGAGCGGGACGTTGCCGAGCAGGACATTGGAGAGCCCTGGCTCTCTTGCAATCTTGAAGACCGAGTGCATGACGCCGCGTCGCAGGTCGGCGTCTACCAGTAGAACATTGAGCCCCTGCTGAGCGAGGGTGATGGCAAGGTTGGCGGCACTCGTGGACTTGCCGTCGCCCGGCATCGGGCTCGTGAACACCAGGAGCTTGGCCGGATTGTCAGGGCGCGCGAAAGTGATGTTGGTGCGCAATCCGCGGTAAGCTTCTGACACGTGGTTGCTGGGATTGTCGCTGGTCACGATGCGGGATCCCCTGCGGCTGGCCCCGTTGCCGGACGCGAGCGCCACACTGCCGGGTGTATCATTCGATCCGTTTACCTTTCCCGGTGATCCCTGCAACCAGCCAGGCACGAGATGTGGGAATCGGTCCATGACCCGTGCTACGCCGTCCATTCCGCCCTTCGCACCCGCGATCTGCGGGATGAGTCCCAGTACTGGCAGGCGAGTGACACGTTGCACGTCCTCGCCGGTATGGACAGCGTTGTCGAGCTGCTCCCGCAGGAATGCGATACCCAAGCCAAGCATCAGCCCCAGAATCGCACCAGCCACGAGATTGAAGTTGCGCCGCGGGGAAATGGGCCTGACGGGCACGAGCGCCGTATCGACAATCTGTACACTGGGATCTTCGATCGCCTGTTGGATCTGTGCTTCCTTGAGCCGCGACTGGAGCTGGGTCGAGATGTCCTCCAGGACCTTGGGCTGACGCGCGAGCCTGGCGTACTGGACTTCCTTGGCCGGAATTTGCTGCAGCTTCTGGCCGAATTGCGCCAACGCGGCATCGACCGACGCTTGCTGGGACTGAAGTCCCTCCGTGTACGTCGTCGCGGCTGACCGGAGCTGGCCTTCGACGTCGTGGATACGCGCGGTGAGAGCCTGGACTTCGGGTGCTTC
Source organism: Gemmatimonadales bacterium (assembly GCA_038232435.1). Taxonomy (GTDB): domain Bacteria; phylum Gemmatimonadota; class Gemmatimonadetes; order Gemmatimonadales; family Gemmatimonadaceae; genus Fen-1247. Next base: position 2,288 of record JBBSHV010000104.1, read on the forward strand.
GGCGGTACGCCTGGTCAGCAATGCTGCGCGCTGATCCTCCAGCTGCCCGAGAGATACCAGATACTGGCTGGCAATACCACTCTTGAGCAGCGTCGGAAACGACAGCAGCCGCCGATACGGCGACGGATCATCTGGCTTGCGGATCTTATCTTCTGCCTGCACCTCTCCGAGGAGCTTGGCCAGCGAGCTCCGCTCAACGTCGAGCGCGCTGCGCTCCGCCTGCAGAGAGGCAAGTCGGGTAACCTGCGCGCCGGCTTCCGCTTGCAGATCGACCACCTGTGCACTCTCACGGAACGAGCGCAGTGCGTTCTCGGATGCCGACAACTGTTTGGTCAGAGAATCCAACTGCTCTCGTAAAAACGCCACGGTGCTGCGTGCCTGGGTCTTCTGCACCCTCTGGCGATATACGATGAAATGGCGGGACAGCGCATTCGGAACTGCTTCCGCAAGCTGCGGATCGGTGCTCTTGTAGCGCACGACCACGATGTTCGCGTCGTGGTCAGGACGAACGACCGCAAGTCCGTCCTGCACTCGGCCGGCGGCTCCAACTAGAGATGTCACACCGAATTGGATCTCGCTGTACCTGGCCGCGGCGGGGAGCAGCACGAAGCGCACCCCGTTTGCCGCCACAGTATCGCCAATGTGATAGCGCGCGGTACCGGCTCTTGCTTCCTGTGACAGGGTGAATCCGTCCGATCCCGTTCGGCGCAGGACGTAATCACCGGATGCGGCGGCCGGTGAGATACGTATCTGACCAAGAAGAGCATTGCGCGACATGCCTCTGGGCTCCTTGAGCGAGAGACGGAGATTGAGTGAGTCCGCCACATCCTCCGCCAGGATCCGGCTGCGCAGCACCTGCATCTCAGTGCTGATCTGGTCGCCCGCAGGGTCCCCGCTCAGAGCTTGCAGATTCTCGAGGCCGCTATTCTGCTTCCCTTCGACGCGCATGCTGGTCTGCGCCTGGTAGATCGGTGTCGCACGGCGGGTGAGAATGGCCGCGGCGGCGATTGCCAACACGAGGCAGAGCAGGATGATCACCTGATTGCGGCGGATCACATTCCATGCTGCACGAGGATCGATCCCGTCGGGCTGCGGTTGCTGCGGCTGTTGCGCAAAACCTCCGGCGTACTGTGCCGGCGGCTGGTAGTAGTCGACCTGGGTGGGTAGCCGGGAATCTCGTTCCATTATCTGACCACAAGCGAGACAATTGCGACCAGGCTACCTACTGCTCCAAGCACCAGTCCCGAGTTACGGGCGAGCCAGCCACGCTCCGGGACGTACAACTCGTCGCCCGAGCGGAGCTTCATGCTCGCAAGCACTGTCCGGCGGTTGACCTGGGCGGTGACCGGCTGGCCGTTGCGTATGATCTGAACCTCGTCGGGGCGGCCGTTGGGCATTGGGCCGCCGGCGAGGGCGAGCAGATCAGTGATACTCATTGTGGGATCAGCCAGGTACAGACCAGGCTTGGCGACTGCTCCGAGCACCGTGATACGGCGAAGTAGCACCACCTCGGGCGCGTAGCGAAAGGTCCTGGCGTACGCAGCAGTTACTTCTTTCTTCAGCAGATCAGGATCCTGGTGCGTCGCGTCGCGTGCGCCGAGCATCGGGAGCGTTACCTGTCCACTCTCATTGACCCTGAAGTCGCCCGATCCCGCGGAGTCACCGAAGAAACGGAGATGAATGGCATCGCCAGGACGCAGAAAATCGGTCGTATCGGCTACGCTGGCCTGACTACGATTCGGTGACTGGGCAGCGAGAGCGGGCGCCGTGAAGCATAGCGCAAGCGCGAGGCGAAATGCTAAGCGAGCCATCTGTCATCTTGTAAGAGGCGTACTGCGAAAGGAGGTTCTTGGGTCGAGCCCAAACTTACGGCTGGGAACTCCAAATAGCCATATATCAAGGAGGCTGCGAGCGCAACTGCCGGCCGGTACTATCGGTCTGTTCCCGCGCGGTTGGGAATCCCCTACTGCCGTCTTCCCAACCGCCACCACGGACGGCTTCGTTTGCGCAGCTGTGGGACTGGCGCTGGATCTTCGCCCGCAAGAATTCCGGCGGGATTTGTGACGGTTATGAGATGCGCCTGTGCAGCCCCGCCGTTTTCTTCCAGTAGATCGCGAGCGGCTGTCGTCGCGCACTCGCCCCGCGCATGATAGTCGCTTGACAGGTAATCGGCCCAGCCGCGCTCCAGCAGCATCCAGGCTACGTCCCGCGCGCGGTCTCCGTACTGACCCAACAATGACCCAGCATTCATCTGCAGCAGGCCACCGGCCCGCCGCCACTCGCCAACTATCCTCCACTCGCTCACCACATTGGTGTACCGCTCGGGATGCGCTACTACCGGTGTATAGCCGGCCATCTTGAGATCGAAGACGACCTGTGCACTGTTGAGTGGAATGGTGAAGAAGGGGAATTCCACCAGCACGAATCTGCTGCCCGCGAGCCGGAGCCGAGGATCGGACAGGTCAGGCCGGGGGATGTCCAGCGTTACCTCGAAGCCGCGCTCCAGCCGCATGTCTGGAAACTCGGCGGCCGCGAGCCCGCTCAGCTCCAGCCATGCTGCGTCGACACGATCCATATACTGCTTGAGCTCGGCGGGCCGCTCCAGGAGCGAGGCGCGGATGTGCGGCGTCGTGATGACAGTCAGGATGCCCTGTCCCCGCATCACGGCAAGCGCGGCGCGCGACTCCGCGATCGACCCGGCGCCGTCGTCCACTCCGGGAATCAGATGATTGTGGAAATCGAGCATGTGCACGGAGGTCACGGAGATAATGTACGTGGCACGGGGCGGCATGCAGCGGCAGTCGCGGGATGTAGCGCAACATGGTGGTCCGCTGCGGAACTCTACGCTGCTCGCGCACTGCCCGGAACGAGGATTGCCCCGGTACTTAGCACATTGACTGGCGGCATGGCGTGGCTTCCGAGCAGATCCTTACACGGCGCCGGATCGGCTTCCCCGCCGAGCGTGGCCGTTGTGGCGGCACATCCCGATGACGAGAGCATTGGCCTGGGCGGCCTGCTGCCGTATCTGCCTCACGCAACCGTGGTGCATGTGACAGACGGCGCCCCTCACCGACGGGAGTGGTGGGGCGCGCCCGAGCTTCCCTCGCGCGAGGCGTACGCCCAGGCACGCCGTGGGGAGCTTATCGCGGCGCTCACCCTCGCCGGTGTCGGCGAAAACAGACTGCGCTCGCTCGGCGTCGCCGACCAGGAGGCATCCGTCGATCTGGCGCGGCTCGCTCACCAGATGGCTGGAGTGATCACCGAATTGCACTGCGATGTAGTGTTCACCCATTCGTACGAGGGAGGACACCCTGACCACGACGCGACAGCCTTCGCGGTGCATGCCGCCTGCAGGATGTTGAGACGCAACGGTGACGACGCACCTCAAATCATCGAGTTCGCCGGTTACCACGCGCAGCCGGCCGGAGGTCTCACGCGTTGCGATTTCCTGCCCGTGCCCCAGGTGGAGGAGACGACGGTCGTCCTGGACGAGGCGGAGCAGGATCTCAAGCGGAGGATGCTTGCCGCCTTCGTCACGCAACGCGAGACTCTGGCGCCGTTTCCTATAGATGTGGAGCGTTTCCGCAGGGCACCCGCTTATGACTTCACCGCCCCACCGCATAAGGGAGAGCTTCACTACGAACGCTTCGATTGGGGATGCGCCGGTGCGGAATGGCGCGCCCGCGCGAGCGAAGGGATGCGGATACTACGTATAGATTCGGGCGCGCAGGATGGTGATTGTCCTATATTGACGGCATGATGACGCGATGGTGAGCCTATGCTGACGGTACTTAGCGTGGCGTACCCGCTCGCCCCAGTAGGGCCGGATGCTGTAGGCGGGGCGGAGCAGGTGCTCGCCAGCCTCGATGCCGCCCTGGTCCGCGCTGGGCATTCCTCGGTCGTCGTCGCGTGTGAAGGATCTGTCACCGCTGGAGCGCTGCTGGCTACAGCACGAGAAGAGGGCAACATCACCGACGCGATGCGACAGCGGACTTGGGCGCGCCACCGCGAGGCAATCGGACACGCGTTGGAGCGCTACCCCGTGGATTTGGTGCACATGCACGGCGTCGACTTCCAGCAGTATCTCCCTCCACCTGGGTTGCCCGTGCTCGCCGCGCTCCACCTCCCGCCCGCCTGGTACTCGGCCGATGCCCTGGACAGCGGTCGCGCGGACGTCTGGCTGCATTGCGTTTCCGCTTCGCAGCGCCTCGCCTGCCCGCCGGGTGTGCGTCTTCTCCCAGACGTGCCCAATGGGGTGCCCGTGGAGGCGCTCGCGGCCGTCCGCCCTCCCAAGCGCGACTTCACCCTGATGCTGGGACGCGTCTGCCCGGAAAAAGGGTGTCACCTGGCACTGGAGGCGGCCAGGCTCGCCGGCGTGCCACTGCTGATAGGCGGCCAGGTGTATCCCTACCCGGAGCACGAGCGCTACTTCCACGACGAGGTCCAGCCCCGCCTAGACGCGAAGCGGCGCTTCCTTGGGCCTTTGGGATTCGCACGCAAGCGGCGACTGCTCAGCTCCGCGCGCTGCCTCCTGATCCCGAGCCTCGCTCCCGAGACCAGCTCACTTGTGGCAATGGAGGCGCTCGCCTGCGGCACTCCCGTGGTCGCCTTCCCGTCGGGGGCGCTCCCGGACATCATCGAGCACGGGCGGACAGGGTTTCTGGTGCGTGACGTCTCCGAAATGGCGGCGGCGATCCGCGCTGTCACCACCCTGGACCCGGAAGCGTGCCGCGCCGCCGCGCGCGATCGATTCTCTGACGAACGTATGATCAACGGTTATTTCGCCCTCTACCAACGTGTACTGGAGGAGAGCCTAATGCCGGATCCAGTGACACAAGCGGCGCAAGTGACGCATCCGTGGCGCCGAGGAGCGTCCGCAGTACCGCCGCCGCTTGCGGCACGCTGCTGACTGACGCGCTCTCCGTCCGCCCCTGCCAGAGATTAGCGATTTAGCTATTCTACCGAAACTAGCTATTACTCAGGTCGGGAGGTTGGTATGAGCAGAGCGCAGGAACGGTTGCGGGCAGCCAAGGACCAGGCGAGATCAGAGTCCGCGAAATCGGCACCCGCAGGTGGGGCGTGGAGAGGGGGCGCCGAAACCGTGGAACCCATGACGGTCACGGCGACGGAGGCCCAGAACGAGTTTGGGCGTGTTCTGGACCAGGCTACTCGTGACCAGGTCGTCGTCATTACTCGACATAGCGTGCCACGAGCCGTACTCCTATCAGTCGAGCGGTATCGCGAACTGGCAGGTGCGGAATCTACGATTCTCAACACCCTCACTGACGAGTTCGACGCGATGTTGGCCCGAATGCAGACGCCGAAGGTCCGCTCTGGCACGGAGCGAGGCTTTAGAGCGACGCCCGAGCAAATGGGAGGGGCGGCCCAAGCCTCGGCGCGCCGCAGCAACAGATAGCTTGAGGGAACGGGCAGGCGGAGGGCCGCGGCCGGCGTCGGAGCTGCCGATGGTGGCGGTCGAGCGCCGGGGACGTGTGTTCGTGCTGGCCGGGGTCAATGGAGCGGGCAAGAGCAGCGTAGCCGGTGAGGCAGTGCGCGCGGCCGGAGGCGAATACTTTAACCCGGATGAAGCCACCGAGCGCCTCCTGGCGGCCAACCCTGGAGCCACCCTGTCGGATGTGAACGCGGCCGCATGGGCTCAGGGCAGGCGGCTGCTCGAGCGCGCCATCGCGGAGCAGCTCGACTACGCCTTCGAGACCCCGCTCGGTGGAACCACCATCACGCGCCTCCTCGAGGCAGCGATGGATGCGGGGCTGGAGGTGCACGTCCGGCACGTGGGACTGGAGGGACCCGACTTGCACATCGCACGCGTCCGGGCCCGCGTCGCGTCGGGTGGGCACGACATCCCGGCGGCGAAGATCCGGGCGCGATACGAGCACAGCCGGCGCAATCTGATTCGCCTGCTGCCGCGGCTGACGGATTTGGCCGTCTTCGACAACAGCCATGAGGCGCCGCCGATGCGGGGTGAGCGTCCCGAGCCCCGACTGTTGTTGCACACGGCAAAGGGCACCGTTCTGGAGACCGCGCCGCTAGAGTCGATGCCGACATGGGCTAAGCCCATCATCATCGCGGCGCTCGGCAGTCAGGTGAGGTCGGCTCAAGCCGTTGCGTCGCGACGCCTCAAGTGAAAGGCCAGCCCGTCCCACAGTGTGAATGGCCGGATACCGCCAGCGACAACCTCAAACCCCCAATCGTGCGCCAGGTGGTCAACGTCGCGCCGGTCACTCACGGGGTCACCGCGATATGAGAAGTTCAGGATGACGAAGTGTCCGCGATTCCTCAGCACCCGATGTGCTTCGCGAAAGTGCTGCTCCACCAGCGCCATACCCGATCCATGCAAATA
>JBBSHV010000105.1:0-8616 GCA_038232435.1 Gemmatimonadales bacterium
CGCGCGCGGGTCGTCGGTGCGTCCGGCGAAGTAGCGGAAGAGCGCGTTGGCAGTGGGTGCTGGTGATCGCGCATCCACCGCGACGTCATCGCGCTCACGCGCCGCGGCGACGAATGCGTCGCGGAAGTTCACGCGCGTGACTGGAGGCTCGTAGGCCTCAACCGTCGCGCCGGCCGCGCGCAGATCGCTCACGGCGCGGTCCCAGAATACGAGCGCTTCCGCGATCATCTGCCCGCGCGGAACGTGCGCCTCCACGAGCCCGAGCCGTACGCCGGACAGCGCGTCATCGCGCAGCGTGGCGAGTGGCGCGCCGTTCCACGGCTCCTGGAGCGCAAGCGGATCCGATGCATCCGGCCCAGCGATCGCCGCGAGGAGCAGCGCCGCGTCGGCCACCGTGCGCGCGAGCGGTCCGTGCGTGTCCAGGTACGGCCATGTCGGAATCACCCCGGTGCGTGGAACGAGCCCGAACGTCGGCTTCATTCCCACGACACCGGTGAACTGCGCCGGAATGCGATTGGAACCGCCATCGTCTGTGCCTACCGCCGCGAACGCCATTCCGCCAGCAACCGCCACCGCCGAGCCCGCGCTCGAGCCGCCGGGTGTGCGCGTCCCCGTGGGATCGTGCGGGTTCAGCACCTGTCCGGTGTGGCTGCTGCTGCCGTTGCCGCGGTACGCGAAGTCGTCGGCCGCCGTCTTCCCGAGGACGATCGCGCCTGCCGCGCGGAGCCGCGCCACTTCGATCGCATCGCGCCTGACGGGTTCCGGAAACAGTCGCGCCCACTCGGCGTTGGAGCCGGTGGTCGGGAGTCCGGCCATGTCGTAGATCGCCTTCGCGAAGACGGGAACACCATCGAGCGGACCGCGCATGCGCCCCGCGCGCAGCCGGGCGTCCGCGGCGCGTGCGTCGGCCGGTGCCGTGTCGGCGAGTGCGTCAATCGCATGCCACGCCACTCCGTCGCGGCGGCAGCGTTCGAGTGCGCGCGCGGTGATCTCCGCGGCGGTCCACTCGCCGCGACGGCGCCCCGCCTGATACCCGGCGATGGTGCCGTCGAGCGGATCGTGCGCGGCGAAACGCCAGCGCGGGAGCGGGACCGGGAGCGCGATGAGCGCGGCGAGCTGCGCGAGTGCTTCGCGTCGAGTTGGAGACATGAAGTGGAGGCGGAAACGGGGGAGGGAATCGGTGAACTGTAACGGCGGCCGTCGTGAGCCGTGGGAGAATTGGCGCGTGAAGGCTAGTTGGTCAATGGGTCGTCGCCACGCCGGCGCGCTGCTTGAGCGGATTCCGCTCCATCTCAGTGCGCGCCTCCTTCAGTATCCGGAGGTTCCGGCAACCCTCCTCGCAGATTCGCACGTGATCAGGCGCTCATCCAATTCGAGATCGCCCTCGTACTCGCCGCGGTTCCGTATAACGAGTGCGTTCGCGTCGCGTGGCTCTCTGTGCAGCGGCTTGCCTGGGCCGACGAGGTTTTCAAGGGGCTATGTCATCCTTTTCCCCCGATCAGCCAGATCTTGGGACGTGCGAGCACTTTCGCAACGAATGCGTTACGTCGCTTAATGCGTTGCGCCAATTCGGTCCCGCGCAAATCGTGGGATTCACGATTCGGCTCAGGCGTCGCGATGCATCTTGTAATGTGGAGTAGAGGTCGGGGGCAGATCCAGTGCGAGCGTTGGGCGCCGGACAGCGCGACCAGTCACCGAGAGGGCAAGCTCCAGCCAGGGCATCCGCACAATTTAGGGACGGCGCACGTGATGAGGCTGCCACCCGTCAACCGTGATCTGCCACGTCAGTCACCCCTTCTTCACGGGCGCAGTGGGCGCAACAGTAGAACGTACCTTCAGCCTCAATGCCGTGGCCGATGACCTTGCAGCCGCAATGGCTGCAGATGGGCGCCAGTTTCTGGATGGCGCACTCGAAGCTGTCAAAGACGTGCCGGTTACCGGCGGCAATGACTTCAAAGGCCATGTGATAATCGTTACCGCACACTTCACAGCGAGCCATCTGGTGTTCCTCCTGGTGTTCCTGGTTGAATGTCTTTTCCCAGCGCTCGTCCCGCGCATAAGACCCGAACAGTCCCAGCGATCGCACGCCGAACCGCTGCTGGATTCCGACCTGGTGCTCCCGAAGTCACTCGACCACCTCGTTGCGCGTCACAGTGTTGCTCCCGATGAGATCAGAGTGCCGCTATTGGACCCTGCCAAATGACGTCGCCGCGAGGAACTTGCTGCGAATATTCGGCTCGGTGAGCGCCGTCTCGTTCATAGAGCTCGATGAGGGTTCGCGGCATCAAGCCGGAAACGATAACCTAACAGAGATCTCCGATGTTCGACGCGTTTACGAAGCGATAACAGCCCTGGCCACTGTCAGTCTCAGCCCATAGCTTCGCCGGTTGAGCCTTTGACCACCGGGGTGCTCCGCGCCGCCTTCCGTATCACACGACCGGGCCAGAATGCGCTGGATTGCACCACCTGAGCGGGACGCCGCCCAAAACACTCTCGAAAAGCGCCTCTGGGCCGCCGCGGATCAGCTTCGAGCCAACAGCGGCCATCCGCAACCAGCTCGACCGGATGATCCAAGTGAACCGAACGCGCACACGATGTGCTCCATGGCGGGGCTCGGCCGCGAGTATTCGAGCGGCGGACATGTGAGTTCGTGATTAGCAACCTGGTGAAGTCAGGACGGTCCACGGTGAACGCGATAGACACCGACCCGGTCGCCTTCTATCGCAAGTACGGGTTCGTTGCGCTCGCAGAGGATTCGGCGCAGCTGTTCCTGCCCATGCGGACCATCGGGGATCTGCTCCTCAATACAGGGCTTATCCCATTACTGTCGGCGGCCATATTTCGGCGCAGGTTCGGCTCCTCCACGTTCTCCAACACGACAGCCGCTTCCACCAACGTATTCCACGCTTTCGCGAGACCATGTCCGTGACCGACGCCCTCGCCGCACTGCCCACCCCCAGCCTGGTCCTCGACGAGCGCCGCATGCTGCGGAACGTCGAGCGCCTGCGCGCGCACCTCGACGCGCTGGGCGTCCCGCTGCGGCCGCACCTGAAGACCCCGAAGTCGGTGGAGATCGCGCGGCGCATGCTCACCGGCGGCATCGGCCCAGCCACGGTGTCCACGCTGAAGGAGGCGGAGGAATTCGCGGCGGCGGGGGTGCGGGACATCCTCTACGCCGTCGGCATCGCGCCGCAGAAGCTGCCGCGCGTGCTCGCTATTCGCGCCGCGGGGTGCGACCTCTCCGTCATGGTGGACTCGCCGGAGCAGGCTCGCGCGGTCGCCGGGGCCGCCCGCCGGGCGGGCGACGCGATACCGGTGCTGATCGAGATCGACTCTGACGGCCACCGCTCCGGCCTGCTGCCCCATGACACGACAGTGATCGCCATTGGTCGCATTCTGGTCGACGGCGGGGCCGATTTGCGCGGCGTCGTCACACACGCCGGGGAGAGCTACGGCGCGGTGGGCACGGACGCGCTGGCCGATTTCGCGGAGCGCGAGCGGCACGCGGCCGTCACCGCCGCCGAGGCGCTGCGGGCCGCCGGGCTCCCCTCGCCGGTGGTCAGCGTGGGCTCCACCCCCACAGCCCACTTCGCGCGCGACCTGACGGGCGTCACAGAGGTGCGCGCCGGCAACTTCGTCTTCTTCGACCTGGTGATGCAGGGCATCGGCGTCTGCACGACCGACGACATCGCGATCTCGGTGCTGACCACGGTGATCGGCCACCAGCGCCAGCGCGGCCTGGTCATGGTGGACGCTGGCTGGATGGCGCTGTCGCGCGACCGCGGCACGTCGGTCCAGGCGGTGGACCAGGGTTACGGCCTGGTCTGCGACCTGGAAGGGAGGGTGCTGGACGACCTCATCGTCCGTGAGGCGAACCAGGAGCACGGCATTGTCGCCCTGCGCACGGGCAGCGGCGCCAGCCTCCCGGATCTGCCGGTCGGCACCCAACTGCGCATCCTCCCCAACCACGCGTGCGCCACGGCCGCGCAGTTCGACGGCTACGAGGTCGTGCCGGCCGATCCCGGCGCCCCGCTGGCCCACTGGCCCCGTATCCGCGGCTGGTGATCGGGGCGGACGACGCGGTGACAGTTACCTCGGCTCCGAATGCATTCCAGCGCCCACACAGCGTGCTCTAGTGCCAGCGGCTCGGCGCATGTCTCACGCGAGTGCCGGCAGCTTTGCTAGCGCATCTGCGACGGCTCTGCACGCCGAGATCAGATCCGCGACGAGGCGCTCGTCCAACGCGAGATCCCCTTCGTATTCACCGCGATTTTCGCTCGCCTCGGCCGGCTCTCTGCGCAACGGCTTTCCAGGGCCGGCGAGGTTTTCAAGTGGCGACGTCATCGTCTCCGCCGATCAGCCAAATTTTCCGGTTCGCGAGCACCTTTGCAAGGAACGGATTGTGCCGTTTGATGCGCCGCGCCAACTCATTCCGCGTGTAAATCGTGGGATTTACGGGTCGGCCCAAGCGGCGCCCCGCATCCTCGAGCGCAGTATACAGGTCAGGATACGCGAGTGTGTCACTGATAACCATCAGATCAACATCGCTTGTCGCTGTGTCTTCGCGTCTCGCGAGCGAGCCATAGACGAACGCGGCATGAATGCCGGAGGCGAGCGGCGCGAGGGCGGAGCGTAGAACATCGGCGAGACCTGAGGTCTTGAGAACGAGGCCACGCAGTTCGTCAAAAACCGGAGCAGCTAGATTGGCCTGAAAGTGTTTCTGGTTCCCGACGCGCGAGACCGTGACAAGTCCACCCGTCTGTAGCCTTGTAAGCTCGCGCTGTACGGCCCCGGAGCCGGAGCCGGCGAGGCGAATGATCTCGTTCGCATAGAAGCTGCGCTCCGGATTGCCGAGGAGAATGCCTAACACACGCTGCTGGACCTTCGTGAAGAGCGCGTCCGCCGCGCCAAAGACTACCCCGAGAGCGACTTCCGGCGCAACGGCCCACGCTATCAAGGGGAGGACTTCGACGCGAACGTGCGGGCCGCATCAGCGGTGCGCGACATTGCGGTGCGGAAGGGTGCGACTGCAGGACAGATCGCGCTCGCGTGGCTGCTGCACAAGGGTGACGACATCGTGCCGATCCCCGGCACCAAGCGGCGGAAGTACCTGGAGGAGAACGTGGCGGCGGCTGACGTGCGGCTCACGCCGGATAAGATGGCGACGCTCGACGCGAGAAGCAGATGGCCCAGGTGGATCGCTAGGAATGGAGATGATCACGACATCGTCGTCGCGAGCGAGTACGCGGGCGGCGCGCCGCGCGACGACTTCCGCGCACCCGGCGAAGTCGTGCGGTATGACCGCATCCGGGAATCTTCGTCACTCATTACACAGGCGCTCTGGTCACCTGTGATCAGTGCTATTGTCTGAGCCGCGTCTTGGTGTCAGCGCTAGTTCAGCTGCGTGGCGGCGCCCGGAGCGGCGTGGATCGTTCTGGTTTACACCCCGAATTGCCGCAGGTGGTGGTCCAAGTGCTTGTACATCAGCACGGTCCATTCCTGCGGCGTGAGGCGCCCGAAGAAGCTGTGCGGATGTGTCGTGCAGCCCACCGGACCGGCGGCGGCGACCCGGTCGAGTAGCGCGAGCAGGCGCTCGCGCTCGCCGTCTAGGTCTCGCGCGTCCGCGACCTCGATCTCGGGCACGGTCGGGGAATTGCGGCGCATCGGGGCATCACTCCCCAGCGCCAGCGGTTTCACGGCCCAGCCGATGAGCCGCCCGATGAACACACGCGGCGGCCGCCTGTCGCCGAGCGCCAGCTCCAGGCCGCCGGCACAGTGTGCGACCGCTTGTGCCGCGTTCATCTTACCCCACTGCCGCTCACTGTCTGGTCGGAGGTGCTGTAGCCGCGCCTTCACCTCCGCCACCGCCGTTGGTTCAAAGAGATGTCTCATGCCGCGATGGGTGCCTCAGATAAGTTGCTGTAGTCAGGCTGTTAGCTGGTACACCTCCGCAACCCTTCTGGGAGGACGCGAAGGATGTGCAGTCGTGTCTAACTGAGAGGTGCGTGCGCGCCCTGACGCAATTTATGCCGTCACGATCTTACGGTTGGAGGGCTAATCACCGCAAGCTCTCGCAAGCTATTCTGCAAGACAGCCAGCGAATGACTTGCAACGCCACCAGCATTGAGTATTTGCGACAGTGCCCCGGAAATGACCACGTGACTAACCACGAATTGTATGGGACGACTTTCTAACAAGGTTGCGCTCGTGACAGGCGCGGCACAGGGCATTGGCGAGGCCATCGCCCGGGCCTTTGTTGCCGAAGGCGCCACAGTCCTCGTTACCGACGTGCAGGATGCGAAGGGTGCAGCGTTGGCATCAGACCTCGGGTCAGGAGCACGGTACCACCGGCTTGATGTCCGGCTGGCGGAAGATTGGGCGGCAGTAACTGCGGCCGCGCTGGCGGCATTCGGTCGCCTTGACGTTCTTGTCAACAACGCTGGCATTACCGGGTTTGAGAATGGACCGGTCCGTCACGATCCAGAGCACGCGACACTGGAAGCGTGGCGCGCAGTGCTCGCGACAAATCTCGATGGTGTGTTCCTAGGCTGTCAGTACGCAATCCGCGCCATGCGGGCGACAGGCACCGGGTCGATCGTGAATATCTCGTCGCGCTCGGGTTTGGTGGGCATTCCACTAGCCGCAGCCTACGCGGCGAGCAAGGCCGCCGTGCGTAACCACACCAAGTCGGTGGCACTCTACTGCGCACAGCAGGGGCTCGCGATCCGATGCAACTCGGTACATCCGGCCGCAATCATGACGCCGATGTTGGACGCGATGCTCGGCGACAGCCCCGGACGCACCGTACGTGAGGCCGAGTTTGTGCGCGACACACCGCTCAGACGATTCGGGACTCCGGCCGAGGTGGCGTACGCAGTGGTGTACCTCGCGTCTGACGAATCAGGTTACACGACGGGGGCCGAGTTCGTGCTGGATGGTGGTCTGCTCGCGGGCAGCGCCGCGAGCCCGGGTGCTGCACGCGAGGTTGACAGCACCAGCTAAAGCGGAGCCGTAACGCACAAGTGCTTCAACTGCGACTCGACCTGGTCCGCTCGTGCTGACCGCGAATCGGAGCTGGATAGCGCCGTTGCAGCATAGCGGTCGAACGTCGCAGCAAGACTGGGCCGCGCTCGATCCCGCTGATCATTGACGTGAATACTTATCCAATGGAACTGCCCCCACCGGCTCGTATAGAAACGTCTCGTCTAGTGCTGCGGCCTTGGGAAGTCGCCGACGCGCAGCGGCTCAAGGACGCAATTGACGCGAACCTCGAACACCTGCGTGCATGGATGCCGTGGGCGATGACGGAGCCGTCTGAGCTGGAAGCAGTCGCATTGCGGATCGAGACTTTTCGTCAGAGCTTCGCGACAGGTACCGAGTGGGTGTTCGCCATCTTCTCTCGAGGCGAATCGAGAGTCATCGGAGGTACTGGCTTACATCCGCGCATTGGCCTCGGCGCAGTAGAGATCGGCTACTGGGCGCAAAGGCATGAGACGCGGCAGGGGTACATCACTGAAGCCGTGAAAGCGCTCACTGCCGTTGCATTCGCGTCACCGGAAATTGAGCGGGTGCAGATCCGGTGCGATCCGGCGAACGTGGGCAGTGCGGCAGTGCCGCGGCGGCTCGGATACACACACATTGCCACCTTGGCTGCAGACTCGCTCACGCCGCTCGGGGCACCACGGGACACTATGGTGTGGGAGATGTCACGCTTGGCCTTCGCTAAGCGCGACGACTGATCGTAGCGCACTGTCAGCTTAGAGCCCGAACGAGAAATACAGTCTTGTCACAGCCACCATGCGGTCGCCCCTTCGTCGACCTGCGTAGCCGTACAACGCCCGAGTTCAGCTGCTGGCGAATTAATGATGCGAGCGAAGCGAGCAATCCGTAGATCGCTCGTCAAGTGCAACGATCGTTAGCACTACTTCGCCACTTTTCTTGCGTACGCTGATTAGCGTGCTGATCGTGCAACTCATCAGCCGGCGACTCATCGCCGAACTGCGATGTCCGAAATGCCACGCCGTCTTGACTATCAGACGCTCGTGTAGAGTTAGAACGGGTGGAACCGTGCAACGGGCCTATGATAGCCGTCTGCGCCACATTGGGACCAGCCCGACAAGTCCAGTTCCCAGGAGCGCGAGTGAGCTGGGCTCCGGCACAGTGGACGTAGTACTTGGTGACACGGCGATGTCAGTGATCTGCACAGCCTCGGGAACGAACTGCGGGCCAAACCCGCCCAAGCGGAACCGGACGCTCGACAGATTCTCAAACCCGGTGAATGTGTAGAACACCAGTGGAGATGGACTACTGAAGAGCGTGAACGATTGCGTGACCGTGCCGCCGCTCGCGAGAAAGCCCTCGAAAACGACTGTGTTGGAGACGCGATTCCCGAAAAGAGGGCTCATCGCTGCTGAGAACAGGTTGAACGATACGCCGTCTGCACGGGCCAGCGTAGTAATCCCGTAAATATTGTTGTTGAACAGTGCCGGGCTCCCGGGATACTGTCGGTTGCTCGGCCCGAGCACCGATAAGCTCGCGCACGAGGTCCCATCGTTCGCGTTGAGGCAACCGAACGTGTAGCCCTGAGTCGTGTACGGAGTGCCAGTGGGGGCAATA